>JBOHVR010000849.1:0-3851 GCA_050735755.1 Binatia bacterium | reverse complement strand
CGCTAAGTCGGGGCCGGCGCCCGCGAATGACATATTCCTCCGTCGGATAAATCCTGACCTCTCTCAACTCGGCGTTCTGCCCGAACACGACGGTGTGAACGGCGCTGCCGATGCCCGAGAACGCCTGAATCGGCCCCCCGGCGCTCGTGGCACGGGCCCGGCTGCGCTCGCGTTCCTCCAGCAGTTCTCCAGCGGTGCTGTCTATCCGCAGTCCTAGGCGCAGCTTCATTGAGGTGGGAAGCTTCGTCACCTCGTTGTTCTGCAAGTACAACGGAGGCTGCCCGTAGAGAATGGCCTTGCCCTTGTAGAATTCGATGCCGCGTTGGACACCGCCGTGATTGATATAGATGTCAGCGCCGGCGTCGATGCAGCCATGGGCGAAAGTATGGATATAGTCGTGCACTCCGATACCATGAGCCTGATCGTGGAGCGCCACGATAACGACGTCCGCGTGACGGCGCGCTTCCGTGACGTGCCGGTAAATTCGGTCTAGATCCTCCGGGTAGGGAAAGGTGGACATCCGAAACCTGTCGCCCAGCACGAACTTCCGGCCCATGAAAAAGAATTCCGTGTCCGTATCTTTCTCCCAGCCGCGCAGGGAGGAGCCGATGAGAGGCTCGGTGCGCGCAGCGCCTTGGAAGCGCACCGCTTTCCCACGGGCCCAATTCAACTCTTCGCTGATGCGCCGGAGCTGTTCGAAGGCGTCGCGGTCCACGTGCGCGACCGAGTCGTAGCGAAGGAGGTTGACGCCGGGCCGGCTCTTGTAGGGCGGCAGCTCGTCTGCTGGCATGTAGCCATGGGGCCACGGGAACGGGAGGTCCATCATCTGACGCGGGCCCCAGTCGGCCGCTGCAATCAATGCGATGCGCGCGTTCTCGGTCTCCAGGTACGTCGGCTGAGAGGCTTCGGTGAGGCTGGCCCCGATGCCAGCATAGGGCATGCCGCCACGCTTCAAATAATTGATCGTCGTGAGGACGCCGGCCTCGCCGAAATCGCCGACGTGATTATTGGCTGCGTACACGGCCTTGATTCCCATGAATTTGAGTTCTTCGATAATGCTGGGCGGAGCGCCCATGTAGGTTCCCGCCCAGCCCATGCCGGAACCGAATGCGGGCCAATCTTCACCGTCCTGGATGGCGCACTCCATATTCGCGAAGCTCAAATCGGAGCGCTTAAGCAGATCGATGAGCTTGCTGAATCCCTCTTTTTTATGGTGCACCGACACCCGGTGCTCGATGTACGTGTTGCCCGTAAACGACAGGTGGGTTTCTTCGTTGTCCGCCATGGATGCACTCTCCTCAGAGCGACAAAATTTATTTTCTCAAGCCAACAAAAAATATAGATAACCGATAACCCGCAAGTGCGTCAACGGAAAGCGGGTAAGCAGGCGGTGACGCCGCGTGGCGCCTGCACACGCACTCATGTTGACACCGATGAACCATCTCTGTTACGACACGAGGAAAAATTGTTTAATCGATGGATGATACGCCGTGACTGTTAAGTATGATTTATTACTCAAGGGCGGGGAAGTCATAGATCCGGGCCAAAGTCTCCGGGCTCGTCGTGACATAGCTTTCGGCAATGGTGTTGTGGCGGCCATTGCGGAAGATGTTCCCGGCGAGCAAGCACGGGAGAGCATCAACGTTTCCGGCAAGCTTGTCACGCCGGGTCTCATTGATATCCACGGGCATTTTTTCTACCGCTATCAGCCGCGCTTCGGCCATCCGGACGATTTTTGTCTGCCGACCGGCGTCACCACGGCGGTCGATGCGGGCAGCGCCGGGTGGTCAGTATTTCCGGCCTTGCGCGATCATGTGATGCGGCAGTGCTCAACGCGTTTATTCGCTTTCGTCCATCTCTCCTCCACCGGACTCAATAAGGAGTCTACGAATCAGGGCGAGCTGATGGACATGAGTCTGATTCACGTGAAGCAGACCGTGCGCTGCATTCGGGAGAACCCCGAAGAGGTCGTGGGATTGAAAGTGCGGATCGACGACAACGCGCTGGCGCCTGAGAGCGCCATTCCGGCCATGGAGCGAGCGCGGGAAGTGGCGGATCAGGCCGGCTGCCGGATTATGGTTCACGTCAGCAGGTCCCCCATTGTCTTGGCGAAAATTCTGTCTTTTCTCCGTTCCGGCGACATCGTGACACACCCTTTTCATGGCTCGCCGAACGGTCCACTAGACGAAGCCCACAAAGTCCGGCCGGAAGTATTCGAGGCGCGCCAGCGAGGGATTGTTTTTGATAGCGGCTGCGCCAAGGTGCACCTGGATATCAATGTTTGTCGTGCCGCCTTGGGAAACGGGTTGTTGCCGGACACCATTAGCACCGACGGGAGTCGCTTGGATCGCTCTTTTACCCTGCCGGAAGTGATGTCGATGTTCCTCGAGCTGGGAATGCCTTTAGAGAAAATCGTTGCGGCAACGACGCGCAGCGCCGCCGCGGCTATCGGCAAGGAAGCTGCCTTGGGGAGCCTCGGCGTTGGTGCCGTGGGTGATGCGGCGGTCTTTGAAGTGCAGGAGGGTGACTTCGCGTTGGACGACCGCGCTGGCAATGTTCTAAAATACCGAAAACGATTTGCGCCGGTCCTGACGGTCAAAAGTGGATGTCGCTGGCGAAAACCCGTGGCGCTGCCGTAGCCGTCGGTCGTCAATCCATATCCTTGCCATCGTGAAAGCGAACCGAAGGGATCGTATCCCAAAACGGAGGGTAGAGATGATCAGGTCTGTGTGGATTTTTTCGGTTATTCTTGCGCTGGCGGTGCCCGGCGCTGGATGGGGAGCAGAGGCGGCGAAGCGCGCCCCCGCGCCGGCAGAAAAAGCTCTCAGCGAACTCATGAAACTGCCCGCGAATGAGCGCATCATGAAGCTTGTCGAGGGAGCGCGTAAAGAAGGCACGTTGGTTTGGTACGCCCCTGATCGCGAGGAGCTCACCAACCTTCGGATTGAGTTTTTCAAACAGATCTATCCAGATGCAATTCAGAAATTTGTAACGCCGCGCATCAGGTCTGCCGTCATGATCGACCGTCTTTTAACCGAACAGAGGGCGGGGAAATATCAAGCGGACGTCGTGTGGATAAGACTGCCCCAGGTTCCTGTGATGCTGCGTGAGGGGCTACTGGCGAAGTATGTCGCGCTCGAAGATACCCACATACCGGAAAGGCTCAAGATCGGCGCGGAGTGGCGCTCGTTAGGCAACCGGCTGTTTCATATTATGTACAATACGAAGCTCGTGTCCGAGAAGGATGCGCCAAAAAGTTGGGAGGACCTACTCGACCCCAAGTGGAAAGGCAAACTGATCTTAGATGATTCTTCGTACGATTGGTTTGTCGGCATGGTAGATTACATGGGGGAAGAGAAGGGCTTGGAGTACATGAAGAGGCTGGCCGGGAACGGCTTGCAAATTCAGCAGAACCGGTCGAATGCAGAGAATATGGTTGCAGCCGGTGAGGTTCCTATTATGGTCGCCAACAGCGGCACATCGACTGCGGGAAGGGCGGCGCAAGGCGAGCCGGTGGCGTTCGTAAAGGATCCGAAGCCTCCGATCGCCTATGGGGAAGGGCTGGCGATCATGCGCAACGCGCCGCATCCGCATGCCGCGGCGCTATTCCTTGAAGGTCTGTTATCGGAGAGATGGCAACGCAAGGCGGCCGAAAAAATCATGATTCGGCCGGCGCGGCCGGGCATACCCGACCCCCTGATCGATGCCGCGATCAAACCGCATTTTATCAATCCCGCCAAGTGGCCGGCGCAGCGCTACGAATGGGCGCAGCGCGAATACATCCGCATTCTCGTTAGAAGAGATTTCTAGGATTCCAAAGGGCACAATTTTGAGGATGGAAACATGAAAAC
>JBOHVR010000848.1:0-3134 GCA_050735755.1 Binatia bacterium | reverse complement strand
TCCCCAAGCAGCCGGAAAAAACCGACAAAGATACCGCCTGGAGGGTAGATGCAAAACGCGTTGCGTTTGAGCGGTTCCGCGTGGTCTTCGAGGACCGATCATTGCCGGCGCCCGCGCGAACCGTCGTGTCGGACCTATCAGTGCGGGCAGCGAACCTTTCAAATGCCAAGAACACGCGCGGCAAAGCGACGATCCGGGCCAAGGTCAATAACAAGGGCTCTCTAAGATTGGCCGGCACGGCCGGGGCCAATCCGGTGGGCCTGCGGTTTGACGTTGAAGCTCAGCAAATCGAGCTCCTTCCCTTCCAGCCCTACCTGGCGGACAAAGTCAACTTTTTGCTGACTGGAGGGGAGATTGGCACCCAAGGCAGTCTTATCGTCGAAGTCACCGACTCCGGCCCCGCAAAGGTGGGCTTTGATGGGTCCCTTCAGGTCACGGACTTCGGGTCGGTCGAAAGCGCCGGCGACGCGGATCTCTTGAAGTGGAAGTCGCTGGCGCTTGACGGGCTCAAGTTCTCGATGCAGCCGGTTCAACTCAACATCAATGAGATCACGCTGGCCGACTTTTACTCGCGCCTGATTATCGGTCCGGATGGCAAGATCAACCTGCAGAACCTGGTGGTTCAGAAAAAAGAAGAGCCGGCGCCGGAGAGCGCGGCAGCGGAACCGCAACCGCAAGCAACCGAAACAGCGGCCTCCACGCCGGCGCAGGTGACGATCGGAAAAATCAATCTTCAGGACGGCAACATCAACTTCAGCGATTTTTTCATCAAGCCCAACTATTCGGTGAACCTCACACAGGTCCAAGGCGCGGTTTCCGAGCTCAAACCCGAAGCTCCCGGGGACATGCAACTGCAGGCAAAAATCGACAATGCGGCTCCGGTTGAGATCAACGGCAAGATTAACCCGCTGGCCAAGGATCTCTTTCTCGATATCAAAGCCAGCGCGAGAGATATCGAGTTAAGCCCGTTGACACCGTATTCAGCGAAATACGTCGGCTACGGGATTGAAAAAGGTAAGCTTTCCCTCGATGTCCAGTATCGGGTGGAGGATAGGAAACTCTCGGCGCAAAACAAGATCATCCTGAACCAACTCACTTTCGGCGAACGGATTGAAAGCCCGACGGCGATCAAAGCGCCGGTCCTGCTGGCAGTGTCGCTCATGAAAGATCGCAATGGCGTGATCGACATCAATCTGCCCATCAGCGGCTCGCTCGACGACCCGCAGTTCAGCGTCGGCGGCATCGTCCTGAAACTGATTGTAAACATCATTACCAGAGCGGTCACGGCGCCGTTTTCTCTGCTTGCATCCGCTTTCGGCGGAGGCGAGGAGCTGAGCTATATCGAGTTTGATTACGGGCGGGCGAGGCTGACGCAGGACGCGGAAAAGCGTCTCAACACGCTCGCCACGGCGATGAACGAGCGACCTGGGCTCCGGCTCGAAATCAGCGGCCGGGTAGATCCCGTCAACGACCTCGAAGGGCTGAAGAAAACCGGCATCGAAAGGAAAGTCAAAGCGCAAAAAATGAAAGAACTGGCCCGGCAGGGATCCGCGCCCAAATCCGTCGATGACGTCAAGGTCGAACCCGGCGAATACGAGAAGTATCTCTCCGCAGCCTACGGCGAGGAAAGCTTTCCCAAGCCGCGCAATATCATAGGGCTCGCTAAAGGCCTACCGGTGCCGGAGATGGAAGCGCTCATGCTCAAGCATGCGCAGGTAACCGAAGCCGATCTGCGCCAGCTTGCGACCGAGCGCGCGCAGCGCGTGCGGGATTATCTGCTATCGACGGGCAAAGTGGGCGCAGACCGTCTCTTCCTGGTTACTTCCAGGCCAACAGCCGACACAGAAAAGGACAAGGCGAAGGGTAAAGGCAGCCGTGTCGATTTCTCATTAAGGTAGATTGGAACACTGACGCTCTCTTAACGCGACGTGAAAGATCGCTTCTGCTTCATCCTGAACAAAGTGAAGGATCTGAAAGGCTTTAGAGATTCTTCGCCTTAGGCTCAGAATGACAGAATAGGAATTCTTGGGTCGCATTCCCCGTCACAGGATGCGCGGTAAAGGCAGAGGCAACATCGTTTAAGGGATGGAGTCTACCTGCAGGGAACAGACTCTCGCGAAGCGCGAAGTCATTTGGGTTGATATGGATGCTCAAATTGATAGAAGAGTAGTATTGAGCAATACCTGAACCCGAGTGGCTTTTCATGAAAGTGGTTTCCAGTTTTATCGCGGGTTTTCTCGCAACTCTCATTTTTCACCAACTTGCGTTGGCATTGTTGTGGAGTGCGGGACTGGCGCCGTTTGCGCCTTTTTCAATGGCGCCGACACAACCCTTCGGCGTACCGGCGCTTCTCTCGCTTGCGTTCTGGGGAGGTGTATGGGGGATCATATTTGGACTGATTGTGGGCAGCTTCCCCCGCGGCAGCCGTTATTGGCTCACGGCTTTTCTATTTGGCGCGGTTCTGCCGTCGCTGGTGACTCTCTTCATAGTGCTGCCGTTGAAGGGCCGGGCTATGGGTGGCGGCTGGAACCCGCCGCTATTGCTGACCGCCTTTCTGATCAACGGGATCTGGGGGGTTGGCACGGGGATCTTTCTTAAGGCGCTCTCCCGCTGGCTCAGCCACCTCGCGCGCGAGATAGTATTGCCGATCTGTGGTATCTCAACCCCCCAAGCTCTCTTGATTCCGCCTTCAGTGGTATGTGCTACATCGTAAGATCGATCTTAGAGATTCGCTGCTACGCCGCCTTCAATTCCGATGTGCACTGCGCGCACCGCGTTGCTTTGAGTGGAACGCTTGACAGGCAGTAGGGGCAATCCTTGGTGGTCGGGGCCGGCGCTTCCTTTTCCTTCATGAATCGATTGACCTGCCTGATCAGCAGGAAGATGGCAAATGCCACGATCAAAAAATCGATCACTGTGTTCAGAAACAGACCGTAATTGATTGTCGCTGCCCCCGCTGCTTTGGCCGCCGCAAGTGTCGCGTGGCCGCCACCGGAAAGGTCGATAAAGAGATTGGAAAAATCGACGTTACCCAAAACGCGTCCAATGGGTGGCATCAAGATATCGCTCACAAACGAAGCGATGATCCTGCCAAAAGCCGCACCGATGATGATGCCCACGGCCATGTCCAAGAC
>JBOHVR010000847.1:0-3193 GCA_050735755.1 Binatia bacterium | reverse complement strand
GAGTTGGGACCTCAGTTTCTCAAACGCTTTTACAGCGAAATGGACGTGACGCTCTACCGGCAGATTCCCCAGGGGGAGGATTGGCTGGCAACCGGGAAGTTTGCCCTGTGCCTTTGCCGGCATCAATCTATAGCCGAGGCCATGCAGCAAGGGCTCCCCGTAGATTTGATCGATGCTCACGCGCTTAAGGAGGCGGCGCCGCTTGGCTCCAACTCCGAGACCCTGGCGTTAATCAACAAAGCTCCTCATCCGAATGCCGCTAAACTATTTATCAACTGGTTTCTCTCTAAGGAAGGGCAGCTCGACTTTCAGAAGACTTCGGTGAATGGCCCCGAGGGGGCCCTCAGTTCCTTGCGGATGGATATTCCGAAGGAAGGTATCCCAGGGCGCAATCGGCTTGTCCCGGGAGTCCGGTACATTCCGCAATGGACCCCGAACATGTTTGATATGAAACCGATCCGAAGTGTTATTGCAGAGGCCTTGCAGCAAGCGGGAAAAAGATGAAGCGCAGCAACGCCCAGCACGGTGTCGCGCGGCGACACTTGATTGCGAGGCGATCATTCATCTTCTCGGTTAGCCGGGACATACACAAACCTTCCTAACGGATCGCTATGAAAAACTATCTTTTTTTCCGTTCCGGTGCGGTTTGGGTTTTCGCGGCGTTTGTCGCTGCCATGTCAGCCGGAGGGCTAGTGTGCGCCGGTGAGACGGTGCCGGGATGGCAGGCGGAATGGGAAAAGACCGTAAAGGAGGCGAAAAGAGAAGGTCAGTTGACGCTCTATGTTCAGACTCAACTCGGCGAGGTTCTCCACAATAGCGGCTTTCAAAAAATATTCCCAGGAATAAAGTTGAATTGGGTGTCGGGGCCCGGAAGCGATCTCGTGCCCAGAATTATGGCTGAAAGAAGAGCTGGAAAGTTTTTGGTAGATGCTGTCGTTAATTTCGGCAACACGTCGCCTTTCAATCTATATCAGGCCAAAGCCCTGGACCCGATCAATTCTGTCTTCGTATTGCCGGAGGTTAGGGATGAGTCGAAGTGGTTCCAGAACAGGCACCACTATATCGATTCGGAAGGTAAGTACATCTTTATTTACATGGGAGCCCCGCAATATTTCCTATCGCGCAATAAGAATAGCGTCGGTCCAAATGAAATCAAATCGTATTGGGATCTCTTGAATCCTAAATGGAAGAGCCAGATAGCTGCGATGGATCCGCGTATCTCCGGATACGGCTCGACGGGCGCCAGGTTTTTCTACCACCACCCCGAAATGGGACCGCTGTTTCTAACCCGGCTTTACAAAGAAATGAACGTTACGCTGTTCCGCGACGCGCGCCAGGGAACGGATTGGCTCGCCAGCGGAAAGTTTGCTCTTTGTCTCTGCCAGAGTGCGGCGCTGGCTCGGGCTGTCGCTCAAGGATTGCCAGTGGATTTTATCGATCCGCACGGCTTCAAAGAGCGGCCACCGCTGGGCTCGGGCGGCCATACGATGGCGTTGATCCAGAATGCGCCTCATCCGAACGCGGCGAAATTATTCATCAATTGGCACCTCTCACGCGAGGGCCAGATGGATTACCAAAGGCTTTTTGCGCAGAATCCGGAGGGCATAGAAGGTTCTTTAAGGACCGACATGCCGGCAGAGCGTGTGGCGCCGCGAAACCGAATTGTACCCGGCGCCAACTATGTCTTTCAGTGGACGACAGATACAATCGATATGAAGCCTATCCGGCAACTCATCAGTGACGCGCTAGAGGAAGCCCAGACTAAATAGAGAAATGCCTTGATGAGCGGCGTCACATTCAGTTGGGAATCCAACGCACCGCGGCAATCTCGCTAAATTCCCGCTCTAGTTTTGTCCACGAATCGCCTCCATTATCACTCCGGTACAGATAACCAAATCGGCTGCCGGCAAAGATCACATTGCCGTCGGCCTGGTGCGTGCCAAAGGTCCACATGCTCGAGTTGGGTTTGCTTGGCAGAGCGAGAGTCTCCCAACTTTTCGCCAGATCCTTTGAGCGCAAAACCGCGCCCACATTACCCGGGGTAAAATCGCCAACTCCCAGAAAAATGGTCTGCGTCTGTCCCGGTTTGACGGCGATCCCTCTCAGGTAGATTTGGGGCGCCGGGCTTTTCCACGGAAGATTTTGTTGCAGGCCCAGCGCTCGCCATGTGGCGCCGTCATCCGTGCTGGTGTGGATGTCGCGGTTGCCGACGACAATGACTGTCTTGGGCGGACCGGGGCATACCACGATATTATGGACGTCTCCTTGATTGACCTCCACGCTGGCTGTATTCCAGGTGTCGCCGCGGTCGGTACTCACCCTCACGCCGTCCACTTCAAGGCCAACCCAAATGTTCTTGCGCCCAATCGGGTCGATCGCGATCGCCGTGACCCGCGGCACGCCGACTGCACTACAGGTGGCTGCCACCTGGACGGGTCGTCTCTCCCAGCTCTTGCCGCCGTCCGTGGAACGAAAAATGCCCGCCGGGGTAGGTGTCCCGGTCCCGGCAAACATAACGTCCGGCTCTACCGGATCGATGGCGAGCGACCACGTGTAGTAATCGTCCAATGGTGAAGAAATCTTCTCCCAGGTTGCGCCGGCGTCGTCAGTTCGATACAGGCCCCTGTCCGAGCCGGCAAAAACGATGTTTGGTTGCTTCGGGTGCACTGCGAGACACCGGACCAACGCATCGGAGTGGAGCCCGCGCCGCAGTCTCACGCGATCCCAGGTCCCTCCGCTATCGGTACTATGCATGACTCCTTGGCCAATGGTTCCGACAAAAATCGTCATTCCGTTTGGCATTTTAGCTCCTCCTTCGGGTCACTACGTGAGACCCTTACCACAACCCGAACCGGGGCGCGAGAGGTTGTAACCGGTGCTTGACAGCATTTCTGATTCATTCCTATATAACTTCACGTCCTGAGAATCTTTGCCAAAAAGGAGCTGAGTCAATGACGATTGATGCTGATGGGCACATCATGTTGCCTGCCGACATTTGGGACAAATATTTCGAGCGCGGTCCGCTCTATGAGCGGCGCCCCAGACGCGTGCCCGATAACTTCGGCCGCACCCGACTTATGGTCGATGGGGAATTTTTGCCACGACGCTTTGGCCGCTGGCGTGGCAGCGGCGCCGGCGACGTGCCCGAGCGGCGGCGGCCCGGGGGACGCGATCCGGTGGAGCGGCTAAAGGA
>JBOHVR010000846.1:0-2924 GCA_050735755.1 Binatia bacterium | reverse complement strand
GGTCTCTATGACGGCGCTTCGGCCGCCGCGGAAGCCGTGTTGATGGCCCGGCGCGTGCAGGAACGCCGGCAGCGCGTTCTGGTCTCCCGTGCGCTTCATCCCCAGTACCGATCTGTTGTGTCGACGTACCTCAGGAATCTCAAGGATGTTGAGCTTTGCGACTTTCCGTTTGACGCCGCGGGAGCTAGCGACGGCGAATGGCTGGCCCGCGAAGTCGATGACAAAACCATCTGCGTCGTCGTTGGCTATCCCAATTTCTTTGGGGTGATTGAGGATCTTGAGCCCATAAGAGAAGCCTGCTCGCGCCACGGGGCGTTGCTGGCGACCGTGACGACCGAGGCGTTGTCTTTGGGATTGCTGAAGCCGCCGGGAGAATGGGGGGCTGATATCGCTGTCGGTGAGGGGCAGAGCTTGGGCATTCCGATGAGCCTGGGCGGGCCGGGATATGGATTTTTCGCCTGCCGGAAAAGATTTTTGCGCGCGATGCCCGGGAGATTGGCTGGCGAAACCGTGGACAACGAGGGGCGGCGCGGCTTCGTTCTGACTCTTTCGACGCGGGAGCAACATATCCGTAGGGAAAAAGCCACCTCGAATATTTGCACGAACCAAAATCTTTGCGGTTTGGCATCGACGGTTTTTATGGCTGCGCTCGGCAAAACCGGAATCCGCCGTCTGGCGGAGATCAACGTGGCGCTTGCTCACGAAGTCCATGATCGCCTTGTCCGCGAGGCGGGACTTGCGCCGCTTTTCTCCGGACCCTTTTTCAATGAATTTACTCTCAAGGCGAAGGACCTTGACCGATGTCTTGTCCGGCTCAGGGCGGATAAACTCATCCCCGGTATTCCGTTGAGTGCCTGGTATCCGGAGCTGCAAGACAGTCTGCTTGTCTGCGTCACCGAAATGAATGAGACGGAGGAAATCGATCGTCTTGTCAAAGCACTTGCCCGAGAATGATACCCTGCGCGGCTCCTCTCCTCTGATTTTCGAAACTGGCTCTCCCGGAAGAACTTCCTTCTTCTGGTCTGACCAGCATGAGATGAAGCCGGACCAGTTGCCCGCCAAATTTCTGCGGCAAGAGATTAGCGGTTTTCCGGAATTGGGTGAGCTGGAGGTGTTGCGTCATTTTACCTGTCTGTCGCAGCGAAATTACGCGATTGAGCGCCAGTTCTACCCGTTGGGCTCTTGCACCATGAAATACAATCCCAGACTCAATGAGGCGGTGGCGCGTTTGCCTGGACTGGCACAGCCTCATCCACTGGCTCCGCCCGTTTTGATTCAGGGCGCGCTCCAACTCCTGTACGAGTTGCAGATCATGCTCGCGGAAGTTAGCGGCATGGATTCGGTGACGCTCCAGCCCGCGGCTGGAGCCCAAGGGGAACTGACCGGTCTGATGATGATTCGCGCTTATCTCGGAAAGAAGGGGAATCCGCGAAGGAAAGTGATTGTGCCGGATACCGCTCACGGAACCAATCCTGCGAGCTCGACCTTATGCGGTTACGAAGTCGTACAGATCCGTTCCAACGACCGTGGCATGATCGAACCTAGCAAGCTCGAGCCTCTGATGAGCGAGGACGTGGCCTCGCTGATGATCACGAACCCGAACACTCTGGGTATTTTTGATGAGAACATTCAGACGGTTGCCGAGGTTGTGCATGCGAAAGGCGGCCTCGTCTATCTCGACGGCGCCAATATGAATGCGCTGCTGGGGATCGCGAAACCTGGAGATATGGGCGTCGATGTGTTGCATATCAATCTGCATAAGACCTTTTCGACTCCTCATGGGGGGGGCGGACCCGGCGCGGGACCGGTCGCAGTCAAAGAAGCTCTCAGCGATTTTCTGCCCGTGCCGCGAATCGGGAAAACCGCGGAAGGATTTCACCTCGAGGAAAACTTTCCACGCTCTGTCGGACGGGTGCGTTCGTTCTTCGGCAACTTCGGAATTCTCGTGCGCGCCTATGCCTATGTCCTCAGCTTGGGCGCAGACGGGCTTGAAGACGTGAGTCGAATGGCCTTGCTGAACGCCAACTATCTGCGAAAGAAGCTCGAGGGCCATTTTCACCTTGCCTATGCCGAGCCTTGCATGCACGAATGCGTGTTCACCGATCGCCTCCAACAGAAGTATGGAGTGCACACCTTGGACATTGCCAAGCGTTTGTTAGATTACGGATTTCATCCGCCTACGGTTTATTTTCCCCTCGTGGTTTCCGGTGCCCTTATGATCGAGCCGACGGAAACGGAAAGCCGGGAAACCCTGGATGCTTTTGCCGACGCGATGATTGCGATCGCGGGGGAGGCTAAAGAGAACCCCGAGTTGGTCAAGAACGCGCCGCATTCGACGCCGGTCAGGCGTCTCGATGAAGCGCGGGCAGCGCGACGCCCCGTATTGCGCTGGGAAAGAACCCAAAATCAGTCAGACTGAGAGCCTCAGCGGGTAAAATTGTAGCGCAAGCGGTTGTCGTAATATTCAAAGCTAGCGAGGATATCGATCCGGTCGCGACCAATCGAGGGTGGGATGGGTCGAAACGGCGAGGCGGCGCGAACCGCGCGGAGGGCTTCGTCGTCCAACTCCAAAAATCCTGACGAGCGGATGAGACGCGGTCCCAGCATCGTCCCATTCTCCAGAACCGTAAACTCAAGGACAAGCTTCCCTTCTAAGCCGCTTTGGAGGGCAGTCTCCGGGTACTGCCAAACCCTTTCGATCGCGCGCTTGATTGTCTCAAAGTAAGGCAAATAACGCGGCTCGCGGGTGTCGAGTCGAATGGGGTCGTTTACCTCGCCCGCTCCCTCCTTTGGTGTTGACCAAGTCACGGGGGGCAAGAGTTCTTTCAACGAAGGTAAGGAGCGGGAGGCGAGGTCGCTCTTACGAGCGTCGCGGGCGTCGGGTTCCGTCTTTCTATCTTCAACTCTTTCTCGATTCGGTGCAA
>JBOHVR010000845.1:0-4361 GCA_050735755.1 Binatia bacterium | reverse complement strand
TTGACGCAGACCTTCGCGGATACCGTCTATTGGTTGGTCTTCCTGCTGTTTCTTCCCGCTGTTTTGAACGCGCTTGCCTTGCAGGGACTGCTGCTTCCCGTTCAGATGATGCTGACGGAGATTCTGGAGTATCTCCCGAACCTATTCAGCGCGGCGTTGATCCTCGCCATCGGCTGGTTGCTCGCGCGCATTATCCAGGGCATCTTGACCAATCTCCTGGCTTCGATCGGCGTCGACCGTCTCAGCGAAAGGGCCGGCCTCAATGTGGTAATGGGCCAACAACGCCTTTCTTCGGTGATCGGGCTGGTCGTCTACGTGGTGATTCTCATCCCGGTGCTGATCGCCGCGCTTGATGCCCTGGCGCTCGCAGCAATCACGGAGCCCGCGAGCAACATGTTAAATTCGATACTGGCCGCGCTGCCGGCGCTTTTTGCGGCCTCCTTGATTTTGATTATCGCCTACGTCGTGGGCCGGATCGTCGCCGGCTTGACGACGAATCTCCTAACCGGGGTCGGCTTCAACACGGTCCTAACTAATTTGGGACTGCACGCCCAACCCGTTCCGGGCGAGCGCACACCGTCAGAAATCGCCGGCCATCTGGTTCTCGTCGCGGTCATGCTTTTTGCCGCCATCGAGGCGGCGCGGGAGCTGGGATTTGGCGTGTTGGCCGACCTCATCACACGCTTCACTGTTTTTGCGGGTGAAATCGTTCTCGGCTTAGTAATATTTGGGATTGGGCTATTCCTGGCAAACCTCGCCTCGCGCACGATTCTCACCAGCAGCGCAACGCAATCTTGGTTATTGGCGCTTGCGGCGCGCGTCTCGATAATGGTTCTCGCGGGCGCCATGGCGCTTCGCCAGATGGGTTTGGCAAGCGACATCATCAATTTGGCTTTCGGCTTGTTGCTCGGCTCGGTTGCGGTTGCCGCGGCTCTCGCGTTCGGGCTCGGTACGCGCGACATCGCCGGGCGGGAGGTCGCCGACTGGATTCAATCCCTGCGCTCACGCACTAGTAGTCCCAGAGTCTGAATTCGCGGGCGCATTAGACCCCCAGTAGAACGAATCCCATCCCCGCTGGAAATAGGAGCTGGCCTCTACTTCGGTTTGTGCGAAGTAGAGGCCAGCTCACCGCCAGCCGTCCATGTATTCGCCGACCTACACCGCCGCGCCACATCGCGCCATAGAAGTTTGAAACCTACTGCGATTATTCCGGCGGGGACCATGCAGAACCGAGCCATCTGGCAATTCGTTACGGCGATTTGCCGGCGTACGCGTACCTGAATATACTGAAGCGAGCTAGGAATATCGTGGTGGGTGAGCGTGCTTGTGATTCCAATTCTAGGTTGGCAAAGCGGCCATGCGCCAGCGACGGCGGATGCGGTTCGCAAAAAGGGCTTCATTGACCCCTACTACAGCCAGTTAAGGTATAAACCCCCACCCTCTCCCAGATCGAGGCTTCAGGCATAAAGGGCTCAGACGTGCTCAGACGCCTTTTTGAAAACGCGGGCCGAAAGGGGATCCACGCCGATCATGTCAAGAAAATCGAAAACATCCTTGCCTCTTGAGTCGCGCCCGAAAGCCCGCAGACATGGACCTGCCCGGCTTTAAACTGCATCGCCTGAAAGGCGGTCTTAAAGACTTCTGGAGTGTCACGGTCCGGGCAAATTGGCGCGTCATCTTTCGCTTCGAGCAAGGTGACGCCCGCGATGTGGATTTGATCGATTACCACTGAGGAAAGGAGATTTTGCCATGCGCATGAAAAACCGCCCCACCCCGGCCGCATTGTCCGCCAGGAGTGCATCGAGCCTTTGAATTTAACTGTAACGGAAGCGGCCAAGCGCCTTGGAGTAACCCGCCAGGCGCTCAACAACGTGTGAACGAGAAGGCCGGCGTTTCCCCGGAGATGGCCATACGGCTTTCCAAGGCCTTCGGGTCAAGCCCGGAAGTATGGCTTGGGATGCAGATGGAATACGACCTCGCCGAAGCCGAGAAGCACGCGGACGAGATCAAAGTGAGGCGAATTGCATAAGCAAAGGTCATCAGATCAGAGCGACGCCGGCTGATCGAAGAAGCCAAAAGTGTTTAGGCAAGTAGCGTCCTCCTGACCGGCCCCAGCCCAACGAGAAACAGCAGCAACACCACACCAATTTCACCTACCGCTTGCAGCTCATCGACGTGATCGGTCAACAGCGGCCTCGGCGAATGCGGGCCGAGCGCCATTCCGACGGCGAGCAGCGCCACGGTGGAGCCCAGATTCAACTGCTTCGCCACGCCACCTGCGATGACAGCCGCTGTGAGCATCACGACAACAGCCAACAGTATTTGATCGGTGTCCATGCTCTCTTCCTCCTGACTATGACCTTAGGCTTCGAGATCCATCCGGCTGATCCGTGATTGGCGCTTCCGGACTATGGCGGAACATAGCGCGCTCGGAACCATGAAGCAAAGGATGGGTCCCATACTGAGAGCCACCCATTCCATCGCTCGGGCGTCAACGACTCACAAGGGATTTGCGAACCCGTCGCTCGGGGTGGCGTTAGGATGAGAAGGGGGACACGCTACTGCGTGCCCAGAGAAGCTATCATTCGCTAGCGGGTGTACATCCCGCCATGGTAACCGCCAGGGGGCCATGTAGCTAGTTAACGCTCAATGGATTCAGCACAACGTAGCGGCAAAGCTCGAGTAAATGTCCTTCCATCGGCGATCCCTTTAATTCACCATGGTGTCCCGACATCTCATTGCCCCAATAACGCAATACGAAAGCCTGACGTCCCCCATCCTGATGCAGGGTACCGGGTGCATCTAGCCTTGCTTGCCTCGGCATACCTCTCTACCCCCACATTTCCTCTCCGTATTTGAGTTTGTCCAGTCAGTCAACAGCGTCCCGTGTCCCCTGCGTGTCCCCCGTGTCCCTTCGCTGGAGCCGTGTTCGAGGAAATCACAATAAGCGGTACAGGAAAACCCGGGGCCACGGAAATTGAAGCGTCCTGATCGGCAAGCGGAAGCTTCCGCCGGGGATTGCGTTACAAACCCCATCCTTGAGCGTACTCACCTCGTAGGCTGGCCGGCGAGGAGTGTGCGATCACTTCGCGTCAGCTTTAGGAAAACCGTAAGCCTCGACGATTTTAGACTGCCACTCTTCCATCCGCGGATAGTGCTCCCAATCTACAACAGACAAGCTCTTGCCCCGAAGTTCCTGTTCCACGACACCGCCGCGCACGTAAACGGAAGAACTATAAGGTTCGGTGTCGTCGATGATTCTCTGTGCTTCGGGGAACGCGAGCCATTCCAGCCACAATAAGCCAGCGTAAGGATGTCGTGCACTACTTAAAATAGCTTGGGCATTGCCGAACCTGACGGGTACGGGTTCAAGGATTGCGTACTGGAGTACGCCTCTGGGATCTTTGCGCTGCGCTTCCCGAACGCTACCGTAATTATTGCCCATCATCATGGCGATTTCACCCGAAATGATGGACGGCATCACGCGTGATCCGCCGCGCACCCAGATCGGTTGCTGGGCCGCAATCTTACGGGCGAAGTCCAAAGTTCTTTCAACGCCCCACGCGGGAACAAGCGCCGCCACATCCTTTGGTCGAATATCCACGGCAAATTTTCGCCCTTTGAATTCCGGCCGCAATAAGTCTTCCCAAATTTTGGGAACCAAATTGGCCGGGATCAGCTTCGAATTATATGCCGTCACCTGAAAATAGCTGAAAGAGGCGAGGACATTTTTGTGGCGTGGGTCAATCATGGGCGGCGGTATCTGGAGGACTCCCTTTTTTGCCATCTCAAGAACATCCACTTTCCACAGATATGGATGATATTGACTGTAGAAGTCTGCGGACACTAGCACGACATCCCACTCTTTAGCCGTTCCACTTTTTATTTCGAGCAATAACCGCTGCGCGGAATCGGTGCCGCGGCTTTGCTGTGCTTGGACGTCCAGGAACGGGTACTTCTTCTTGAATGCCGCCGTATTCGCTTTGATGTCGGCGTCGTCCATGGTTGTAAGAATGCGCAGCTTTCCTTCTTGCTTGGCCCTAGATACTATTTCGTCATGGCTGGAAGTGACATGATAGCCTTGCACGCCGGCTTGCTGTGCCGCCGCAACAAAAGGCGGCGCGCCAAAAGTTCCCAACAGTAAGCAAGGAAAAGCCGCAAACCGGACTAACTGTTTCATAAAACCCCCTGTGGCGCTTCGGTGACCTGCAATCAAACTTCTAGTTTGTAGAGATCGATCACATTCTGGCGCGTCATCTTACGTTTAATTTCGTCAGGCACGCCTTCAAACTGCTGTTCCACGATCTGTTTTGAATCCGGCCAGGTCGTGTTGCCATGGGGGTAGTCGCTCGCCCATAAAA
>JBOHVR010000844.1:0-3303 GCA_050735755.1 Binatia bacterium | reverse complement strand
CGAATACCTTGCTCTGGAGGAGGATATTCGACAGAGAATCAGAGAAAGAATCGAGCGCGGGCGTGTTGAGGTCTTTCTGGCTCGATCGGCAGCCCATGGGTCGAGTCGAACCATCGAGCTGGATGAGGATCTCGTGAGCCAATTTGTTCGAGCTTTACGGGACGCACAAAAGCGATTCGGCTTGAAGGGACAACTCGATCTCTCTCTTTTAGGAAGCCGCCCTGAGCTCTTTCGGGTGCACGAACTTGAAGTTGACGGCCGCGGGGAAAAGCCCCTGGTCTTAAGAGTCGTCGATGCCGCTTTGAAAAGCCTGGAGCAATCGCGCCGGCGCGAGGGGCGCAATTTGCGGCGTGATATGCGATCTCAGGTGAAATATCTAAGGGGGATATTCGCCCATCTGGAGCGCGAGGCGGGGGTTATCGCAGAGCGACTGAAAAAGCTGCTCCTGCCGCCGCCGGAAGGCAACGCATGGCCGGAAAAGGCCGCAATCGCCGAGGCAAATCTCAAAGGAGATATTCACGAAGAGGTGGTGCGGCTACAAAGTCACTTGACGGAGTTAACGCGAATTTTGCGTTCAGGGGCGCCCGTGGGTAAAAGGGTCGAATTCCTGCTTCAGGAAGTGCAAAGGGAGTTCAATACGATCGGCGCCAAGGCGCCCCAACTGGCAGTTTCGCGTTGGGTATTGGAGGGTAAGGAGAGGGTGGAAAAAATTCGCGAACAGGCGCAAAATGTGGAGTAAGGGGGTCAATGGGTATCCGGTCCGGAGGGAAGGGGTTATCTTCATTGTTTCGGCTCCTTCCGGGGCGGGAAAAACGACGCTGGTGAAGAGACTCTTGGAAGCGATGCCGGATCTGACTTTGTCGGTGTCGTACACGACGCGGGCGCCCCGGCCGGGCGAGGTCGCGGGAAAAGACTACCATTTTGTGACGAAGAGAAGATTTGCCGCCATGCGGAGCCGGGGGGCCTTTGCCGAATGGGCAGAGGTTCATGGAAGTCTGTACGGCACGCCCCGTCGGCCGTTGGAGCGCATTGTTCAAAGTGGGCGGGATATTTTGTTGGACATCGATGTTCAAGGAGCCAGGCATCTGCGTAGATGTTACGGCGCCGCGGTGTCGATCTTTGTCCTGCCTCCTTCTTGGAAAGAGCTGAAAAAAAGATTGACGCGGCGCGGAACCGATCAGCGGCAAGAAATTCAGAGACGTCTGGAGAACGCGCGGCAAGAATTGCGGGAAATTTCCCGATACGATTATTTTCTGCTGAACCGCGACCTGCGCGAATCACTTGAATGGCTTAGGTCCATCGTGCGCGCCGAGAGGTCGAAGGTGGCGCGCGTCAAAAGATGGGCGGGCCTATTCCGCTGGCCGTCATGACAACGATCCGACAGCCACATCTCAACGATTTGATCGAAAAGGTCCGCGGTTACTATCCCGTGGCCGACGTGGATATGATCCGTCGCGCCCACGATTTTTCGGCTCAAGTTCACCAGGGCCAGACCCGTCTCTCGGGCGAGCCGTATCTGGTGCATCCCATGGCTGTCGCAGGGATCATCGCGGATCTCAAGCTCGATGTCCCGAGTATTGTCGGCGGCATTCTTCACGACACGGTCGAGGATACGCTGACAACGCTCGAAGAGGTCAGGAATCTCTTCGGGTCCGAAGTGGCGGAATTGGTCGACGGTGTGACCAAGCTGAGCCAAGTCAATTTCACGAGCCGGGAAGAGAAGCAAGCGGAAAACTTCCGCAAGATGATTCTCGCCATGGCCAAAGATATCCGCGTGCTCCTTATCAAATTGGCCGACCGCACGCATAACATGCGAACCCTCAATCATCTTCCATTGGATAAGCAGGTCCTCATCGCGCAGGAAACGCTCGACATTTATACGCCGCTCGCGCACCGGTTGGGTATAGGCTGGATCAAATACGAGTTGGAAGATCTTTCTCTCAAACACCTGCATCCGGAAATCTACTATCAGTTAAAGCGCAACGTTGCCAAGAAAAAGGGCGATCGGGACAAGTACATTAACGAGGTGATCTCCATCATCACCAAGAAGCTTGAAGGAGAAGGCATCGACGCTGAGGTCGGCGGGCGCTCGAAGCACTTTTTCAGCATCTATCAAAAAATGGAAAGCCAGAACCTCCTGTATGATCAAATCTACGATTTGGTCGCGTTTCGCCTCCTCGTTGATACGCTCCGTGAATGTTACGAGGCTTTGGGGGTGATCCATTCCCAATGGAAACCGGTCCCGGGTCGGTTCAAGGATTACATCGCTCTACCGAAACCGAATATGTATCAATCACTGCACACCACCGTGATCGGTCCTTACGGGGAACGTATGGAGATCCAGATCCGCACTCACGAGATGCATCGCGTTGCGGAAGAAGGCATTGCCGCGCATTGGCGCTACAAAGAGGGAAAGGATCTGCAGTTCAACGAGATCCAGCGCTTTACCTGGCTGCGGCAGCTTCTCGAATGGCAACAGAACATTCAGGATCCGCAGGAATTCCTCCATAGCATCAAAGAGGACCTGTTCCCGGAAGAAGTCTATGTTTTTACGCCCAAAGGAGACCTGCTGAATTTCCCCAAGGGATCGACGGTTATCGATTTCTCGTACCGGATTCACTCAGAGATTGGTCACCACTGTTCCGGCGCGCGCGTGAACGGGCAGTTGGTGCCCTTGAAGTACATTCTGCGCAACGGCGATACGGTCGAGATTATTACCACGCACCAGCAAAGCCCGAGCCGAGACTGGCTCAAGTTGGTGAAGACAGCCCGGGCCAAGGCGAAGATTCGTAATTGGATGAAGGCCCAGCAAAGGGAAAGAAGTATCGCTTTGGGAAGGGAAATCCTGGAGAGCGACCTACAGAGATACAAACTGGAATACGCGGGCCTGCGGCGCGAAGGCAAAATCGAGGCGATTGCCAAGGAGATCGGACTTAAAGACGAGGAAGGTTTGCTCGCGAGCGTGGGTTACGGCAAGGTGACAGCGCGGCAGGTGCTGCATAAGATCTTGCCGCCGGAGAATCTGGAGGGCGTAAAAAAACCGTCGCTGGGAACCTTGGCCCGGCTTTTCCGCCTAGTCGCCGGCCAAAAGCGCGACGTCGGTGTCAAAGTCAATGGCGTGGAGGACGTGCTGGTCCGGTTTGCGCGTTGTTGCAATCCGCTACCGGGCGAAGCCATCGTAGGCTTCATCACCCGCGGGCGGGGAGTCACCGTTCACGTTTCCAGCTGCGCGCGCGTGCTGGAAAGCGATCCGCATCGAAAAGTCGATGTGAGCTGGGAACAGGACGGCGCGAACCCGCGTCC
>JBOHVR010000843.1:0-5906 GCA_050735755.1 Binatia bacterium | reverse complement strand
CTAGCGCGCAACCTGGTCGAGGTTGAGGATCGAGAATGGAGGATCGCGCCACCTAAAATTGCATGCCGGAGCTTCCTGACGTCGTTAGCTATATCGAGGCGCTCCAACCCCGGATTGTGGGCCGCCCCTTACTGCGCGTGCGCGTAACGAGCCCTTTTGTGCTGCGCTCGGTTGATCCGCCGCTCTCCGCGGTTCACGGTAAAAACGTGATCGGAATAACCAGGCTCGGAAAAAGAATCGTTTGGGAAATCGAGACCGAGTTGTTTTTGCTGTTTCACCTGATGATCGCGGGCCGCCTGCGCTGGCGCGATGCGGGAACCAAAATTCCGGGAAAGCTCGGTCTGGCAGCCTTCGATTTTCCCAATGGCACCCTTTTGCTGACAGAGGCGGGCACGAAGAAACGCGCTGCGCTTTACTTGGTTCGTGGCGAAGGTGGGTTACAAGATCACGACCCCGGCGGGCTCGAAGTTCTTGAGAGCGATCTCCAGAGTTTTCGCGCAGCTCTCCTGCGCGAGAATCATACCCTGAAAAGGTCGCTCACCGATCCGAGACTCTTCAGCGGCATCGGCAACGCCTGCTCTGATGAAATTCTTCACCGCGCCCGTCTTTCGCCGGTCAAGCAGACGCGGCAGCTCGGTGACGAAGAAATCGAAAGCCTTTTTTATGCGACGCGAGAGACGCTGAATTTATGGATCGAGCGGCTCCGCAATGAAAGAGCCGGCGGATTTCCCGAAAAGGTCACCGCCTTTCGCGACGGCATGGCCGTTCATGGGCGCTATCGCAAGCCGTGCCCGGATTGCGGCGCGCCGGTGCAAAGAATCGTCTACGCGGAAAACGAAACCAATTACTGCGCTCGTTGCCAAACCGGCGGCAAACTGCTGGCCGATCGATCCTTATCGCGCCTGCTCAAAGCAGACTGGCCGCGGTCGCTTGAAGAGATGGAAGAAGCGCGCGCGGCTAAAAC
This sequence comes from Binatia bacterium, assembly GCA_050735755.1. Classification (GTDB taxonomy): domain Bacteria; phylum Desulfobacterota; class Binatia; order UBA9968; family UBA9968; genus DATMAM01. The sequence goes on along the minus strand of JBOHVR010000843.1, from coordinate 4,942 downwards.
GGAACTCTAGCGTCACTTCTTCTATGCGCCTTTCAAATATCCAACCCCGCCCCGTTCTTCTTAAGCCACATTTTCCGCTCTTCATAGTCGGGCATGACTTTGTCTACTTCGTTCCAGAAGGCATCCGTATGATCGCCCTGATGCATATGGCAAAGCTCATGAACGACGATGTAATCGATGACTTTCGGCGGAGCCATTATGCACCTCCAGTGAAACGCTAGCTTTCCGTTCGGTGAGCACGACGCCCACCGGAAGCCGAGTTCCCGGACATCCATTCCCTTTGGCTTAACGCCGACCTTTGGAACGTAATAATTGACCCGCTCTGTGATCCGCTCTTGGCCGCGCAAAACATAGTAGTCGCGAAATGCCGCCTGCGCTGCCGCAACATCTCCGCGGTCAACGAAATCACGTCGCAGGCAAAGGCGCCCACATTTCAACGCCAGCGGCTCTTCTTGGTCAGCCACCAGTAGAAGTCGATAGGAGCGGCCGAGGTACAAAAAACCTTCGCCGTTCCGGTATTCGCGCAGTACACGGGTGGCGTTGAGATCGCGCCATTCAGCTAGGGTTTTGTAGATCCAGTAACGCTTTGCTTCGACGATGTCTTCAATCCGCTCGTCAGCGAGGGTGGCCGGCGCGCGAACGACTATTTTACCGTTCCGCTCAACAACGATATCGGCCGTGGAACGACGGCTGCGCACGATTTCGTACGAGATGGTTTTATCACGCGAGACTTTCATTTCGTTAGTTCTCCATGCCGTTTCTCGGCAAGTTTAACGATTTCCACCGCGATCCGCTCGTGCCTTGCGTTAAGCTCGGGGATATTCACCAGAAGAATTTCCGTATCGATATTCCCGCGCAGTTTCTTTACCTCGATCGGCTTTTTCCAAAAGTCGATGATGTCGATCGTGTCCTGCAGCGTCTCGACAATCCGCGTCATCACTTTTTTCATCGGCTTCTGATAGCCCTGCGGCATTTCTTTCCCGTCAAAAGCGAGCTGCACCACGTAATCGTAGAACGTGGTCGCTTCCTTGCTCAATCCTTCGACAACGTCGGTGCGGCCGTCCAGGGCTTCCTTGCGCAGCGCTTCGTATCCTTCGGCCAGTGCTTGCCAGTTGTTTTTGTGTTCTTCGATCAGCTTTTCCATTTTGTCGCTCAGCCGCTTATAAAACGCCGGGTCTTCGTCGAAGTGAATCGTGCAGTGCTTGCGAATGGCGTGCTCCATCTCGCTCGCCTTGGCTTCGGGATCGCCCTGCGAGTGCTTGCGCACGTGGGCCATGAAATCGTCGGACAGTAACTCGATGGGCGGGATCTTCGGGTTGATACCGAGATCGATCAGATGCTCATTGATCAGCGCTTTAACCTTCTCGCCGGCGTCCGTGATGTCGAGTGACTCGTCCTTGTAGCGCTCCTTCACCATGCGCAAGAGATAGCCGAAGCGGCGCGCCGGACCGCGATACGGATGCCCCGCGGCATTAGGGAGAATGAGGTTCAGGCTCTGGAGAAACTTTTTCAGGTAAACCTCAAAATCCGCGCGCGCTTTGATTTCCTTCATCGCGCCCACTGCCGCGTGTATCACCGCCATCTCGGCCTCGTGTGTAGCCAGTTGTCCTTTTACGAAAGGCTCGATGTCCGGCACTCCAGCGGAGCGAAAGTGTTGCAGCAGGCGCTGGTACCGTTCTTCCAGTATCGGCAGCTCGCTGAGAAGGCTCTGCAAACCTTGCTCAATGTCCTGGGCGTCTTCTTCCGCGTAGATCGACAGAGCTTGGGTCAAGTGGTTCGCCAAGCCGATGTAGTCCACGATGAAGCCGCGCTGTTTGCCCTTCGACACGCGATTCACCCGCGCGATCGCTTGGAGCAGATTGTGCTCCTGGAGTTTTTTGTCGATGTACATGACCTGTTCGACCGGAGCGTCGAATCCGGTGAGCAGCATGTCGCAGACGATCAAAAAAGCGATGCCGGTCAGCGTCTTCTCGGGGTCATCGAAGTCGAACGGCTTGCAGAAGTTTTCCACCGCGTTCCAACTGCGCGCTTCCCTGCGCGCCGCCGTGATCGCGGCCAGCTCGTTGGTCGGATCGGCGGAAACCACCACGACTGCTTTCAGAAATGCGATGCGCCGGATGAGTTCCATATCCGGCTTTGCTTTGAGTTTTTCGCGGTGCAATCGCTCGGCGAGCGCGTCGCGAATCGCTTTCTGGTAGCGGATCGCGGCGAGCTTGGAGTGGCAGACCACCTGCGCCTTGAAGCCGTCGGGGAGAATATTGTCGACGTAGTGGTCGACCAGATCGCGGGCGATCGCCGCGATGCGCTTCTCGGCTTCGAAGATGTCGCCGGTGGCGCCGTATTTCTTCTTGATCGCGAGGATTTCCTCTTCGCTGCGCTGGCGAAACAGGTCCTCGAACTTGGTGTCGAAGCCGTGTTTGTCTTTCAGCGCCGTGTCCGCCGTGCGCCCTTCGTAGAGGATTTGCAAGGTCGCGCCGTCGCGCACGGAATCCATCAATTTATACGTGTCGATGTATTCGCCGAAGCGCTTCACCGTTCGTTTCGTTCCGTGCTCCTCGGTGATCAGCGGCGTGCCGGTAAAAGCGATGCGCGCCGCGTTGGGGAACGCCTCGAAGAGATTGTCGCCGAGATCGGAGCTTTGCGTGCGGTGCGCCTCGTCGATCATCAGAAGAATGCGCTCGGACTTGTTGACGACGCCGAAGGTCTCGGCTTTCGGCGGCTTGCCGTAGGACGCCAGCGCTTCCGCTACCATGAGCGGCACCGCGTCGTCGCGTTCCAGGAACTTGTGCACCATCACCATGTTCACGTCGGAAGCGGCCGTGCTCAGGTGCTCGCGCAGGTCCGACGTGCTTTCGATGACGTTGACCTTGCCGCCGATGAGCTTGGCCGTTCCTGCGAGTTGATCTTCGAGATCGATGCGGTCGTTAACCATTATGATCTTGAAATCAGCCAGGTCATTGGAGGCGCGCAGCATGCGCGCGACGAAGACCATGGTCAGCGATTTGCCAGAACCCTGGGTATGCCAGACCACGCCGGATCGCTCCTCAGCCGTCTTGCCGGTGCGCAGACGTTGGACGATACGCCGCGCGGCGCGATACTGCTGGTAGCGGCAAACCACTTTCACCCGCTTGCCGTCGTCGGTGTCCATGAAAACCGTAGAAGTACGGAGCACGTCGAGCAGCGTGTCGGGCGCGAGCAACCCCTGAATCAGTTGTTCTTGTTCGCGCTCTATACCGAGCGGCGGCGCGTAGGCGCGCCGGCTCTCCGGCCAGATGTCTTTCCAGGCGTGGAAATGCTCGTGCCCTGAAGTGATCGTGCCGAACTCCGCTTTCTCGCCGCAGGTGCGCACCAGCAGCAGGTTCGAAGAGAACAGGCGCGGCTCGCCTTCGCGCAGTCCCGCGGCGGCGGTCTCGGGCGGCCGTTGCGGTAGCGCAGAAGCTGGACGAACGCCTCGTGAATCGGGTTGGCCGTATTGGCGTCGCCGATCTTCGCTTCGACGACGACTAATGGAATGCCGTTCACGAACAGCGCGATGTCCGGGATGATGCAGCTCTTCACGCAGCCCGGCGTGTCGATGCGGAATTGATTGATCGCGTGAAAAACGTTTCGCTCCGGATGGGCGAAGTCGATCAACTGCACGACCGGATCAGGCTCGCCGGTGAGCTCGTTTACATCTACCTGCGCTTTGAGGAAAAGCGCTTGCACCGCTTCGTTCGCTTCCAGCAGCGTGCGATTGGGCCGGCGCAGTATCTGATCGCGCAGGTCATCAAGTTGGCGGTCGGTTAGCCACTCTTTGTTGTCGGCGGTCCGGTTCAGCGAGCGAATTGCAGCGCAGAAAACCTCCGGCAGCAGCCACTCGCGGAAACTCGCGCGCAAACTCGCCGCCGGGTCGGAGGGAATAAACCCATGCCCCTGGTCGATGACCTTCCAGCCGAGCGCGGCGAGCTGGTCGAGAAAAGGTTTTTCGACGTGAAAGTACTCCGACATGAAATCTCACACCGGCAAAGTCGCCTTGCACCCAGGATACCCCGAACACCCCCAAAACTGCGACCCGGCCTTCGCTCCCTTGCGCGCCGTGCGCAGCACCATGGGCTTGCCGCAAGCTTCGCAGCTAGGCGCAGCCGGAGCTGTCTTTGCCTTCTCCGTCCGATCTGTCCGATCCGACCGATCGGTCCGAGAAGACCCACTCCCCTGCCGCCGCTTCTCCAACCGCGCAGCCGCCAGGCGCTCGCTGTAGCCGCCGCCTTCGACAAACTCCCGCTCCAGCCCCTGGATCTGCCGGTCGAGCAGATAGTTGGCCTGGTGAATCAGGCAGATCAGCGCGTTGGCCACCACCGAGGGATCGCGGTGTTCGAGCCACTCGGAGTAAGCTCTCTTCTCCGTCCGATCTGTCCGATCCGACCGATCGGTCCGATCTCGTCCAACCCCCACCCCCCGCACACGACGCGCCTCAGGGTCGTCTTTTGCCCACTGCTTCAGCCCGCGCTGGCGCAAAAAATCTTCGTAGTCGAGCAGCAGCTCGTCGAGACTCGCGCGCGCCACGTTCACCAGCCGCAGCTCCGTCTGACTCGAAGCCGCCGAAGCCCGGCTGCCTTCGGCGATGTTCTGCCGCCCGCTGCGCGCCGCCTGCACCATCTGGTCATGGGTCCGCGACCGCTTATCGACGAACCGATCGCAAAAGGACACCGTCCCGTCGTAGACGATCTCCGTCACCTGAAACGACCGCAGCCGCCGGTACCCGCCGTGCGGCCGCAACATGGAGCTGTCGCCGCTCATTGCCCGTCCACCTTCACGCGCACGTGTCCGGTCAGAAGGTCGTGCATGAGGCCGTGTTTTTGTTGGCGGAGCTTCCCTAATTTCAAATTTTCCGTAGAAAGGACTTTTGCCACACCCTCCAAACGATCCGCAACTAATAACTGTTCGTCTTTCACAGGACAACATA
>JBOHVR010000842.1:0-5696 GCA_050735755.1 Binatia bacterium | reverse complement strand
GTGCCGCTCAAGACCTTGTCCAAAGTTGCCGGCGCCAACTGCTACCGGATTCTGGATGAGCTCGTGAATTGCGGTGCCGTCGAGATTCGCGAGGCGTGGCGTGGAAAACGAATTAAAGAGAAGGAGTTTCCCAGCGCGCCGGCAGAGGCGGCAGGCGCGACAGGCTGGCCGTTGACGGCAGAACAAGAGAGTGCCCTCGAGGCCATCAGCCGACGCCTCGAAAAGGGAGGTTTTGAGACTTTTCTCCTCTTTGGGATCACGGGAAGCGGCAAAACGGAAATTTACCTCCGCGCTATGGAACTGGCGCAAAGGCAAAAAAAGCGCAGCCTGATTTTGGTGCCGGAGATTTCTTTGACGCCGCAACTGTTAGACCGAATCCGCGCGCGCTTTCCCGGTCAGGTGGGAGTTTTGCACAGCGCGCTCGGTCCGGCCGAGCGCCGGACCCAATGGTGGCGCATGATGCGCGGGGATGTGATGGTCGCGGTAGGCGCGCGATCGGCCGTATTCTCGCCCCTGCCGAGTCTCGGCTTGATTATCGTCGATGAAGAGCACGATCCTTCCTATAAACAGGAGGAGGGTCTACGCTATCACGCGCGTGACCTCGCCGTCGTACGCGGTCAAATACTTGGTTGCCCGGTGGTTCTAGGTTCAGCCACCCCGTCACTGGAGACTTTTCACAACAGCCTGGACAAGCGCTACCGACTGTTGGAGTTGACACGGCGAGTTGCGGAACGCTCGTTGCCGGAAGTGAATAATGTCGACCTTAGACCCGCGGCGCGAGAAGTTTGGGGCCGGCAGGACGGTAACCGTGCTCTGATGTTTTCTGCGCCGCTAAAAGAGGCCATACAAGAAAACCACCGGCGCGGACGCCAAACGCTGCTTTTTCTCAACCGGCGCGGTTTTGCCAATTTTCTCCAGTGTCGTCTGTGCGGGTTTGTGATCCGCTGCCCGCACTGTAGCGTGACCTTAACCTTTCATCTACAGCATCAACAGGTAACGTGTCACCATTGCGGCTTTCACAAGCGTAGCGAGAGCCTCTGCCCGCAATGCAGCAACTCGACGCTCTCCCCTCTGGGAGTGGGCACGGAGCAGGTTGAGCAGGAACTGGTGAAGCTCTTACCCCAAGCGCGGGTCGGGCGCATGGATCGCGACACCACCCAGCGCCGGGGTTCTCACGAGCGGCTGCTCAGGGAATGGGAGAAAGGGCAAATCGAAATCCTCGTGGGAACGCAGATGATCGCGAAAGGTCACGATGTCGCGGGCGTGACCCTGGTGGGAGTGTTGCTGGCTGATCTCTCTCTCAACGTTCCTGATTTTCGCGCCGCCGAGAGAACCTTTCAACTTCTAAGCCAAGTCGCGGGGCGAGCCGGAAGAGGTGATGATCCGGGAAAAGTCATCGTTCAGACTTATGCGCCGGACCACTTCGCGCTGCAATCCGTCGTCGCGCATGATTACCGCGGATTTTTCTTCTCCGAAATCGAATTTCGCCGCGCTTTGAGTTATCCGCCTTTTAGTCGGCTCGCGCTGCTGCGTCTGGAAGGAGCAAGGGCTGCAGAAGTTGAGCGCTGCGCGCATGTACTCGGAGAGCGGTTACGGGCCGCCGTGAAGAAAGCCGGATATGAGGGTGACGAGCTTCACATTTTGGGTCCGGCGTCGGCGCCGATCGAAAGGCTTCGCGGGCGTTATCGTTTTCAAATCTTGCTGAAGGGCCGACGATCGGCCCGGGTGCTGGAACATGCGCGACGCGCGCAAAGCCTCTTTACGGGACCGCGCAGCGTCCGGTTCCGCGTTGATGTGGATCCCCAGAATATGTTATGAAAATAGGCACTTATGGCAATTCTTCCGATATTAAAATTCCCCGACCCCGTGCTGCAGCAGGCGGCCCTGCCGGTAGCAAAGATTACTGATGCGACGCGACGTTTGATCGACGATATGGTCGAGACAATGTATGCGGCGCCCGGTGTTGGACTCGCGGCTCCACAGGTAGGAGTATCGCAGCGCATTATTGTCCTGGACCCGGATCATGAGAACCCGCGTCGTCACTTGATCAAGCTGATCAATCCCGCGATTCGGCGGAAAGGAGGAGAAACCGTTTGGGAAGAAGGTTGTCTGAGCGTGCTGGATTTTACGGCTGAAGTCAAAAGGGCCGCTTGGGTAGAAGTAAGGGGGCTCAACGAGAAAGGCGAAGAGATTAACATTGAGGGTGAAGGTCTTCTGGCCGTCGCTTTACAGCATGAGATTGATCACCTCGACGGCATTTTATTTATTGACCGCATCAGTCGTTTGAAGCGCGACCTTTACAAACGCCGCCTCAAAAAAAGAGTACGCGAGGGTCGGACGGAACCGGAAAACCCGCGCGTAATGATCTAGTTCTTCCTCCGCCTGCGAGCTCTCCTCGCTCCTCTTTTTTTAGCTTATGTCAGATCATTGGCGTATTGCATTCATGGGCACGCCTAGCCCCGCGGCTGCGACACTGGAGGCGCTCCTAAAGAGGCCAGATCCGGTGGTGGGGGTGGTAACCCAGCCAGATCGGCCTGCCGGCAGGGGCCATCAGAGCGTTAAGTCGCCGGTGCGCCGAGTTGCCGAAGCGAATGGGGTTCCCGTTGTCGCTCCAGAAAAAATCCGCGATCCGGGTTTTCTCGAGACCCTGGCAGGCTGGTCTCCCGTTGTCATTGTCGTTGTGGCTTACGGGCGGATCTTGCCACGATCGATCCTGGAATTGGCGCCCCAAGGGTGCATCAATGTGCACTATTCTCTGCTGCCCAAGTATCGCGGGGCCGCTCCCATTCCATGGGCGATCATCAATGGTGAAGAGCGCAGCGGGGTCACGACCATGAGGTTGGTAGAAAAAATGGATGCGGGTCCGATTTTTCTGCAACAAGAAGTTTCCTTGTCCAAAGACGAAACGACGGCTTCCCTGACTGAAAAAATGGTCCCTGTGGGAGCAGGCCTGCTGCTCGAGACGATTGCACGACTCAAGGCCGGGGAGATTTCACCGCGCGCGCAACCGGAGGAGGGGGTCACGTTCGCGCCCATGATCAAAAAGGAAGACGGCGCAATCAACTGGAACGAGCCGGCGAGCGCGAGCGAACGGCGCGTGCGCGCTTTTTCTCCGTGGCCTTCGGCTTATGTCTATTGGCGCGGCAAGCTGCTCAAAATTCACCGCGCGGCAGTGGTGGCGACGGAGCGGCACGGCGCCCCGGGCGAGGTCCTACGCGCGGACGCGGGCGGGCTCTGGGTGGCAACAGGCGCGGGAGTACTCAGCCTCGAGGAAGTCCAGTTGGAAAATCGCAACCGGTTGCCCGCGGCAGAATTCCTCAAGGGCGCGCGAATCCAAAAAGGTGAACTCCTTTAAGCTCGGCACGCGGAAAAGCGCCCGGCAGCTGGCTCTGGAGATCCTGGCGCGGGTCGACAAGCAGGGATCGTACGCGGACCGGCTCCTTGACTCTACTCTCAAAGGGAGCGTTCTTGAGCAGCGCGACCGGGCGCTGCTCACCGAGCTGGTCTACGGGACTTTGCGCTGGCGCGGCAGAATCGATTGGATCGCGCAGCAGTTTCTCTCTAAACCCATGACGCGGATGAAGCCAGAGCTGCGCAACCTTCTGCGTCTCACCCTCTATCAAGTTTTGTTTCTGAGTAAGGTTCCGGAGTATGCCGCTGTAAATGAAGGGGTGAAACTGGCGAAGCGGTTCGGCGGCCCGCGGGGAGGGGCGCTCGTGAACGCCGTGGCGCGCAAAGTTCTACGCGAGAAAGAAAACATTTCGCTGCCCCCTGAGGACGATCCGGTAAAACATCTCGCGGTTCTCTGGTCGCATCCCGAATGGCTCGTGCGAATCTGGCAGGACTACTTTCCATCCGAGGATGTGCCGGAACTCCTGGCGGCAAACAATCGGGAGGCGGAGGTTGCGGTTCGAGTTAATTCGTTGCGTGCAGAACCTCAGGCGCTGCTGAAACAGTTGCATGCCCGTGGGGTCAAAGCTGCGCCATCACGCTGGTCCCCTGTGGGGATCCAATTGCGCGCCGCCGGCGCCGTGGATCGATTACTCGGTTTCGATGAAGGTCTCTTTCAAATTCAGGGAGAGGCGTCACAGCTCGTTGGTTATTTGCTCGATCCACAGCCGCATGAGCGCATCCTGGATGCGTGCGCGGCTCCCGGCGGCAAAAGTACGCATCTAGCGGAACTCATGAGAGACCGGGGCGAAGTCATTGCCTTGGATGCGTCTTCTCATGGGCTTGAGAAGCTGCGTGAAAATGTGCAAAGGTTAAATCTCACGTCGGTGAAGATTTTTCAGTCCGATGTGACGCGAGGATTGCCGGAGATCTGCCCCCGCGTTTATGAGCGTATTCTGGTCGATGCTCCATGCACGGGGCTGGGAACCTTGCGCTCGCATCCCGAGGCAAAATGGCAGCGCGAACCTGGGGACAGCAAACGCCTGGCTCAATTGCAGCGCAAGATTCTCAAGAATGTCGTTACCTACTTAAGACCCGGGGGAGTTCTGGTCTACGCGACCTGCACATTAACGCCGGCTGAAAATGAAGGTGTGGTCGCGGAGTTTCTAGAGCGTGAGAAAGGGATGGTTTTAGAGGAAGCGAGCGTATCGCTTCCCGAGCAAGCGCGGACAATGACGAGGGGAAAGTATTTTCTTGCGCTGCCGCACAAGCATGACACAGATGGGTTTTTTGCGGCGCGGATGAAAAAAGTTGCCTAAAGAGGTTGGGATATTATAATACCTGCCGTTCCCCTTTCGACAAAGCTCAGGGCGAACGGCATAGATATTCAAAAGACTATGAACTCCGTCCCTGCTGAGCCCATCGAAGCATGAACCGCCATTCACCACAAATTGTGCGGTCTTAATCATGAAACTAGCTCCATCGATACTCTCCGCGGACTTCAGCCGTCTCGGTGATGAGATCGCCGCGGTCGAGCGTGCCGGCGCCGACTGGATCCACGTCGACGTCATGGACGGGCATTTTGTTCCTAATCTCACCATCGGTCCGGTGGTTTTGGAATCGGTGCGCAAGGTCACGAAGTTGCCGATGGACGTGCATCTGATGATTACCGATCCGGACAAGTACGCTCCGGAATTTATCAAAGCGGGCGGCGATTGGGTTTCCATTCATCCCGACACGTGCGGTGATCCGGTTCGAAGTCTGAAAAAGATCCGCGAGTTGGGCGCTAAGCCTTCGGTTGCCGTAAATCCCGACGTGCCGCTGGAACGGGTCGAGCCGCTGCTGGACCACGCGGATATGTTCCTTATGATGACGGTATTCCCGGGTTTCGCCGGTCAGGAATTTATCGAAGATGTTTTGCCGAAAATCAGTCAGCTAAGAAGGATTATCGAGGAGAGAAAACTCTCGGTCCTGATCGAGGCTGACGGGGGAATCAAGGCTGACAACATCGAGCGTGTCGCGCAGGCGGGCGCTGAAGTGATCGTATCAGGATCAGGTATTTTTAAGACGCCTGATTATGCCGCAACCATAAGAAAGATGCGGGAGGCGACGCGAGCGAGTAGAAGGTAAAAGGGAAAAAAAGACGGGAGCGGCTTTCAACTTTGTCCTTTTTACTTTTGCCTTCTTCTTTCAATATCCCCTCTGTCATTGTAAGATGATTCGCGTCGGGGCGTGGCTCAGCTTGGTAGAGCGCACGGTTCGGGACCGTGAAGTCGGTGGTTCAAATCCACTCGCCCCGACCATTT
>JBOHVR010000841.1:0-3742 GCA_050735755.1 Binatia bacterium | reverse complement strand
CTGCTTTTCCATTTCGCCCTGGTAAAGGCGCACGCACCGCCCGTCCTTGATGTCCACAGCAGGAATAACCAGCATGGAACTACGCCAAGGCAAAAAGAAAAAAGCAAAAGGAAAAAATCAACATCACGTGCCCCAGTGGCCTCCCCGCACCGGTCTAAATCCTTTCGACAAACGCGGCAAAGTTGGCGAGAATCCGGAGACCCAGCTCTTGGCTCTTCTCCGGATGAAACTGGCAGGCAAATAGATAATCGGTCGCGATACTCGAAGCAAACGAGATCCCGTAAGGCGTCGTCGTGGCAACCAAGGATTCGTCTTCCGGTATTACAAAGTAGGAGTGGACAAAGTACGCGTAATCGCCGTTCGCTATTCCTTCAAGAAAGGGCGACTCTCTCTTCTTCTCGATTCGATTCCACCCCATGTGCGGTACTTTCAATCCATTCTCGGGCCGAAAGCCGACGACTTTGCCGGAAAAAATATCGAGCCCTTTTTCCGGGCCGAACTCCTCGCTTTCGGTAAAGAGCAGCTGCAACCCCAAACAAATGCCCAGGAACGGTTTCCTCCCTGCCACAGCGTCTTTGATGGGCCCCGTGAGATCATAGCGGGTGAGATTCTGCATGCATGCATTGAACGCGCCCACGCCGGGAAGCACAATGCCCCGGGCGCGCGTAATGACGCTCGGGTCCCGGGTGATCTCCGCGCGCGCGCCGATGCGCTGCAAGCCTTTTTGCACGCTGCGCAAGTTTCCCATCCCGTAGTCAATAACCGCAATCATACGCTTCTTCTACTTGAACCTCTTGACCGGATTGAACGGCGCCCGTTTGAACAGTTCAAAGCTTTAAATCGTTCAATCGGCTATGCTACAGAGTTCCCTTCGTCGACGGCACGCCCTTGATTCTTGGATCGACCCGGGTTGCCGCTTCCATCGCGCGCGCCAACGCTTTGAAACAAGCCTCGATGATATGGTGCGGGTTCTCCCCCTGCGGCACGTGAATATGAAGGTTCATGCCAAGCTGGTTCACAAACGCTTGAAAAAACTCATGGGGTAGATCGGTATCGAAATCGCCCACGCGCCCCGGGCGGATCTTCACGTTATAGACAAAGTAAGGGCGGCCGCTGAGATCGACCACGACGCTCGCCAACGCCTCGTCCAAAGGCACACTGCATTCTCCGAAGCGCCGGATACCCTGCTTCTCTCCGAGGGCTTCTCTAAATGCCTGCCCCAGCGCCAAGCCCACATCTTCCACCGTGTGGTGGTAGTCAACGTCGATATCCCCTTGGGCGTGAACCTTGAGATCGAAAAGACCGTGACGGGAAAAGCTTTCGAGCATGTGGTTGAGAAAGGGCATCCCGGTTTGAACCTCAAAGGCTCCGCTTCCATCCACATCCAACTCTACGGCGATATCCGTTTCCCGCGTCTTTCTGTGAACCTTAGCCGTTCGCGCCATTTCGAACCCCTTTCTTGAAGCGTGCCTCGACGGCGCGCGCATGATCATCGAGACCCTCCATGCTGGCCATATGGATAATTGCCGGCGCCAAGGCTTGGAGGGCCTTCTTGTCCGCCCGAATCACGCTCGTGCGCTTGATGAAATCGTAACTTCCCAAAGGAGAAAAAAACCGCGCGCTTCCTCCCGTCGGCAAAACGTGATTGGGACCCGCCATGTAGTCGCCCAAGGGCGGCGTCGAATAGGCGCCGACAAAAATCGCCCCGGCGTTGCGGATGGCCGGCACCCAGCTTTCCGGCTTGCGCACCATCAAGGCAATGTGCTCGGGCGCGATCTGATTCGCGATCTCGACAGCCTCTTTCAGCCCGCGCGAAACAATAATTGCGCCGTATCTTTCCAGGGCCCGCAGAGTTATCGCCCGCCGCTTTGTGTTTTGAATCTCTTTTTCCAAAGCCGCCTTGATCTTGTATGCCAGCGCTAGCGAAGGCGTGATGCAAAACGCCGCTGCCAGCTCGTCGTGCTCGGCCTGCGACAGCATGTCCGCGGCAACAAACGCCGGCTCAGCGCCGGGATCCGCAAGAATCAAGATCTCGCTCGGTCCGGCAATCGAATCGATATCGACTTCGCCAAACACCAGTCGCTTCGCCGCCGCCACGTACACGTTTCCTGGACCGACGATCTTGTCTACTCTCGGAATCGATTGCGTTCCGAAAGCGAGCGCGGCAATGGCCTGCGCGCCGCCCACGCGGAAGATGCGGTCCACGCCGGCGATCGCGGCGGCGGCGAGAACCGCGTTCGCCTGATTGCCGATCGGAGAAGTCATGATGATTTCTCTCACGCCGGCTACTTTAGCCGGGATCACGTTCATAAGCACCGTCGAGGGATAAGCCGCTTTCCCACCGGGCACATAAACCCCCACCCGGTCCAACGGCGTGAGTTTTTGCCCGAGGACTAAACCCAACGAGTCCCGGTAGCGCCAGCTTTTCTCCAGTTGGCGGCGGTGAAAGCGGGTGATCCGTTCCGCGGCGGCATGCATGACCCGCAGATCTTTCTTAGGAGCGGACTTCAGCGCTTCTTGGACCTGAGCCTTGGGAACCTCAAGCCCCACCCGTTGTAAGCGAACGTTATCGAATAAACGCGTGTAGCGCATGAGAGCGCGGTCGCCCGCGTTGCGGACGCCGCGCACGATCTCCTCGACTCTGCCCAGCACTTGTTTTTCTCCCTCGCCTCTCCTCTGCATGATCCTCCGCAAGGTCGGTTCAAAGCGCCGTTCGCTGGTTTTGACAAAAGCAATTCTCATGCTTTGACCCTTTCCATGTCCGCTCCCAGAGCTGCAAGCTTTCTCTCCACGTGCTCGTAACCGCGGTCCAGATGATAGATCCTGGTGACCTCCGTGGTTCCGTCGGCAACCAAGCCGGCCAGAATCAGAGAGACACTTGCCCTGAGATCGGTCGCCATGACCGGCGCGCCGGAAAGTTTTTGCGCGCCTTTGACAATCGCCCGGTTTCCTTCCAGCCGGATGTCGGCTCCCATCCGGATCAGCTCGAGCGCATGCATGAACCGGTTCTCAAAAACTGTTTCCGTGATCAAACTCACGCCGTCAGCCACAGCCATCAAAACCATGGTCTGCGCTTGCAAGTCCGTGGGAAATCCGGGGTAGGGGAGGGTCGTGATATCAACGCTGCGGGGTCTTGCGTTACCCTTCACGCGAACGGCGTCATCGCTGACCTCAAGACAAATCCCGCCCTCCCTCAGTTTGATCAAGAAGGCATCGATGTGTTCTGCGCGCGCCCCCCAGACCGTCACGTCACCTCCGGTCAGCGCCGCCGCCACCATAAACGTTCCCGCCTCGATCCGGTCCGGAATCACCCGATGTGACGTGCCCATCAGTTCTTTAACCCCGTGCACTGTAATCACGTCGTGGCCCGCGCCTTCAATTTTCGCGCCCATGGAAATGAGCGCCGTGGCAAGGTCCGAGATCTCCGGTTCCTTGGCGGCATTTTCGATCACGGTTGTCCCCTCAGCCAAAGTCGCCGCCATCATGAGATTTTCCGTCGCGCCGACCGATGGCAGATCCAGATAGATTCTGTTGCCCCGCAGGCGGCGCGCCTTAGCCTCGACATATCCATGAACCAGATCAATCTCCGCTCCCATTTGGGCCAGCCCCTTTAGATGCAGATTCACCGGACGCGTCCCAATAGCGCAGCCTCCCGGAGACGAGACCCTAGCCCTGCCGATGCGACCGAGAAGCGGACCCAGAAAAAGAAACGACGCGCGCATCGTCTTGACCAGATCATAAG
>JBOHVR010000840.1:0-5139 GCA_050735755.1 Binatia bacterium | reverse complement strand
ACGATCTATCGGCGGCGGCGATTCAAGGAAACGCGAGGGAATGCTTGGAGTTGGTAGGGAAGATTGCATCTCAAGGTCTGGATATGCCGAGGCTATCCCGTGATCTCGTGGAGCACTTTCGCAACCTGCTGGTCGCGGCGCTGATCTCAGATCCCGAAACGGAAAAACAAGGCGCCGCCCGGATTTTAGCAGCCCAGCTGCTCGACTTGCCTGAAAATGAAATCGAGGACCTCAAACATCAGGCGAAGTCCCTTACAGTCGAAACCCTCATGGATTACTTTTCACTGATGGCAGCGGCGGATGAAGCACTTACCCGGTCCGCTTATCCCCGCTTTGCTCTGGAAACCGCCTTGGTGCGCCTGGCAACGTTGCCCAAATGCCTGCCGGTGGCGGAGTTATTGGAGCGCCTGGAGCGACTTGAGGACAAACTGGGCGAAGAAGATACCGCACTTTCCCAGCCCCCTGCGGAGGACTTGAACAAGAGCCTGGGTACCGCTACCGTGGCCGGGGTCGGCACGTCATCTGTTCCTGAGGCCACCGACAACAAGAGTGAAATCTGGAAAAACTTTGTTGCCTTCGTCATGAAAGACAAGAAATTTCTCGGATCTTACTTGGAAAAAGTCCAGCTCCTGGAAGTTTCTTCCAACCACCTTAAAATCGGCGTGGAAGATCGACGTTATCTTGGCTATCTTCAGGATGTAGAGAATCTCAACATGCTTAAGGATTTCGCGCGTCGGTTTTTCTCTTCTGATATCGCTGTGACTATCGGATTGGGAATTTCCGCCGCAGCAGGAGCCGAAAGCGGCGGGGTCGCTGCAAAGCGCGCAGATCCCCTAAGCGATATTACGGAGGAGGTCGTGCGCGTTCTTGGCGGTTCAATCAAAGAGGTTAAGAGAAACATTTAACCGCTGGCGCTGATGCCAGGGGTTAAAGCGGATCGGAGAGGAGCATCGTATGGCAAAAGGCTTCGGCGGTTTTGGCAATATGGCGGGTCTTTTCAAGCAGGCCCAGGAGATGCAAGCCAAGATGGCCCGCGTGCAGGAAGAGCTGGCTCAGAAGAGCATTGAGGCATCTTCCGGAGGAGGCATGGTGCAAGTCACCGTGACGGGGCAAATGGTCTTATCGCAGGTGAAGGTCGATCCCGCAGTGATTAACCCGCAGGAAAAGGACATGCTCGAGGACCTTGTTATGGCGGCGGTTAACGAGGGGTTGCGTCGCGCGCGGGAGATGGTCGCCGAAGAAATGAATAAAGTGACGGGCGGGATAAAAATCCCCGGATTGATGCCCTGAGAGAGGATAGAAGATAGATGGCGAGCTATCCTTCCCCTTTGACGCGTTTGATTCGCGAGCTGTGCAAGCTCCCCGGTGTTGGTGAGAAAACCGCGGGGCGGTTGGCGTTTCATCTGCTAAAATCCAGTCGCGAAGATGTGGCCGCTTTGGCGCAAAGCATCGGCAAGCTCAAGGAGGAAATCGGGCTGTGCCCGCGCTGTTTTGGTTTGACTGAGGTTACCGGCGGGGAGGCCCGCGAGTGCCAGGTTTGCCGGGATCCCCGCAGAGAGGGAGACAAAATTTGCGTGGTCGAGGAGCCCGCGGATATGATGGCCGTGGAAAACTCCCAGGAATTCAAAGGGCTCTATCACGTCCTCCACGGCGCGATCTCTCCGCTGGATGGGATCGGGCCGGAGGCCTTGCGCATCAAAGAATTGTTGGATCGAATTCAAGGCTCAGAGCTGGGAGAAGTGATCGTGGCCACCAATCCGACAGTGGAGGGCGAAGCCACGGCCCTCTATCTTTCCAAAACGATTAAGCCGCTGGGGTTAAAAGTCACGCGCATCGCGCGGGGTCTGCCGATGGGTGGGGATTTGGAATACATCGATGCGGTCACCCTAGGCCAAGCGCTTGAAGGGCGAAGAGAAATCTGAGGCAAATATGGGGAGGAGAGTCTGTATCCTGATTCTTTGGACCGTCATTTTTATGTCAGGTTGCATGAGTATCGGCAGAGACTTTTCCACCACGCCGGTCGGCAATATCCGGCAAAATGTAACGACGCAGCGCGAGATTTTCAGTTATTTCGGAGAACCCTACAAGAAAGGCCGGGAAGACGGATATGAGACCTGGAGCTATCTTTACAATTACTGGGAGCTCGGCCAGTTGCGGGAGTCCAAAGATCTCACGGTGGTCTTCAACAAAGATAATACGGTACGTGGCTATTCCTTTAACTCCAAGTGAAAAACCCGTCCTGACCGTCAGGCTCTTGCTCCGCTAGCCTAGAAGCAAGAAAACTTTCGCAGCCAGCCATCCAATCACGCCGCAGATCGGAAAAGTCAAAATCCAAGCGAAAACAATCTCCAGAGTTACGCCCCAGCGGACAGCAGAAAACCTCCTGGTTGCGCCCACGCCGATGATTGCGGTGTTGATGGTGTGAGTCGTGCTCAGTGGGATCCCGAGTCGCGTGGCCAGCTCGATGGTTAAGGCGGCGGCTGTTTCGGCGGCAAACCCGTGGACCGGTTCCAGCTTCGTCAGGCGCAATCCCATGGTGCGAACAATGCGCCAGCCGCCGACAGCCGTTCCGACCCCCATGGTCAGAGCGCAAACCGCGATGACCCAAAACGGCACGCGAAAATCGGGGAATATCCCGCCGAGCAGGAGGGTGAGACTAAACACACCGATGAACTTTTGTCCATCGTTGGATCCGTGGCTAAAAGCCATGAAGGCCGCCGACAGAATCTGCAGCCGTCCAAAACTCCGTCGCACTGATCCCGGCCGGCTATGAGCAAGCGTCCGGTACAGAAACGCCATAAGGAACAGCCCGCCGAAGAAGCCGAGGAAGGTCGAAAAAAGAAGTCCAACCAAGACTTTGCTCCACCCCTCCCATAGGAGACTCGCGGGTCCGGCCGTAGCTAAGCCGGCCCCGGTGAGCCCGGCGATGAGCGCGTGACTTTCGCTGGTGGGCAAGCCGTAATACCACGCCAACGTGCTCCAGAAAATGACCCCAACCATAGCGGCGCCGACCGTCGTGAGATTGATGACTTCAGGGCTCACGATGTCTTTTCCTATGGTGGCAGCAACCGCGGTGCCCGACATGGCGCCGACGGCGTTGAGCAAAGTGGCCATCGATAAGGCGACATAGGGCGATAGGACGCGGGTTGAGACCACCGTCGCGATTGCGTTGGGAGCATCGGTCCATCCGTTGACGAATTCGGCCACCAGAACCAATGCCAGGACTGGCATGACAACTAGAAGACCGTCAGGCATGAACGATACAGAGCCGGCTAGGAGTTTTTCAGGCCGATACTTTCGAGGATATCGGCGACGTCCTCGCATCGGTCTGTAGCGGACTCGAGAATCTCATAGATGTCGAGCCATTTGATGACTTCGAGAGGCGCTTTGCCGTCGTCGAAAAGATTGGCAATGGCTTTCCGATAAATGTCGTCCGCGGCGTTCTCAAGGCGATTGATTTCAATGCAATAGTCATCGACGTCATCGAGTCGGGGCATGTGAGAGACGGCTTTGACCACTTGTTCTGTCGACGTGACAATGATTTCACAAAGCTCTTGAGCTTCCGGGGTTACTCTATCTATTTTGAAAAGAACCATTCGTGATGCCGCTGCCTCAATAGAATCCATGACGTTATCCAGCGCTGTAGTTAGCGCATGAATATCTTCCGCGTCAATCGGTGTCAGGAAAGTCTGGTTCAAGCTGCGAATCGTCCGGTGAGTGGTGCGGTCGCCTTCGTGCTCCAAGTCCTTGATGTGCTTCCAGGACTCCTGCGGATTATCGTAGTGATCAAACATTTCCTTGAGCGCTTGGGCCCCGGCTAACGCGTTCTGAGCCGAAGCCTTGAAAAGCTCAAAGAACTTTTCCTTGTGCGGGCTGAAGTTAAACATTAAACTTCACTAGAGCGAGCCGAAGGCAACTAAATATCAGCTTAAAAACCCTTGTCAAGTTTTTTTGATCACAGAGAGCGGCGGAGGTAGGATTAGGCTTCGGGATTACGAAAGAGTTCTTCCCACCCCGAAAGCGGATGTGCTCGCGCACTTCCCTAAACTTCTCGCCGACCTGGTCCTCATCCCCTTGCGCCAGCGCCGGGTCGGGAAGAGGCCAATGACGGTGTCCGTGTCGCCGAGGGCAAATAAATTCGGACGGTTGTGCCTTTTTGTAACTGGCTCTCGATCTTTATATACCCTGCATGGGCCTGGACGATATGTTTGACGATTGCCAATCCGAGTCCCGTACCTCCCAGTTCTCGAGACCGCGCCTTGTCCACGCGATAAAAACGCTCCGTTAGCCGGGGAATGTCTTTTTCCGGGATTCCACAGCCGCTATCGGAGACCACGATTTCGACCATCGGCGACTCCATGCCGTTCAGCGCGCCGGAGAGCTGCGCGGTGACCTGAACGCGGCCTTTAGAGGGTGTGTATTTAAGCGCATTGTCCACGAGATTGATCAGCAGCTGCTGGAGCCGGTCCGGGTCGCCGGAAATGGGCGGAAGATCGCGATCCATTTCATGGGAGAGACTGATTCCTTTTCTTTTCGCTTGATCGCGAAAAATTTCCAAAACCCTTCCTAGAAGGTGATCGACTTCCACCGGCTCCCGGGCTAACTGAGCCTTTCCTGACTCCAGATCGGAGACTGCCAGGAGGTCATCGATGAGGCGTCCGAGTCTTTCAGAGTGGCGGTCGACGACTTCGAGAAATTGATGCGCCGTTTCCGGTATTTTGGGGGGATTGTGGAGTAAAGTCTCAACATATCCTTTAATAGCCGAGAGGGGGGTCCTAAGCTCGTGCGAAACATTAGCAACAAAGTCTGCCCGGACAGTTTCCAAGCGTTTGAGTTGCGTGACGTCGTGGAAGACCATAATGTAGCCAAGGGTAGTTTCCGTGCCGGTTCTTAAGCTAACCGCGTTAACACGAAACCACCTCTCGTTGAGAGCGATCTCTTTGGAAAAACATTCCGCGGAGCAATCGCAGGACAGAACCTCGCCTGTGAGTTGTTTCATATCCGGGTGGCGCGAGATTTCCAGAATCGAGGCTCCGTGAAAGCTGGGTCCATTGGGAAGGTCAAACATTTCCCGCGCGTTTTGGTTGATGAGAATCACGCGGCCTTGATTGTCGATGACGACCACCCCTTCAATCATAC
>JBOHVR010000839.1:0-9400 GCA_050735755.1 Binatia bacterium | reverse complement strand
CCCCTATAAAGGGTACCGAGGGTTCGAATCCCTCTCTCTCCGCCACTCCTCTAAATCTTTAGAGTTAATGCGTTCCGTTAACTGCCTCGTGCGATCTTTGCCTTCAGGCTTCGATGCAGCTTGCGCTTACATCGTGGCAGCCTGGCCTGTGTTGGACTCCTGTGCGCGCTACCCTTATTATGCGGAAGGCATCGGCGACGCTCAGCTGACTGAATTGACAAGCGCACTTTCGGAAGGAGGAGGCGAGGCGATGAAAGAAGGTAATCCCCAGCTTATTCTGCAGCACGGCGAGCCCGGTCGTATTGCCGCCGGTTTTCTCCAGGGTACCGCCGATGACAACGTGCCGTTATCATGAAGGCCTTTGTAGCGCCTCAGTTGCATGAAACACGGACCTAAGCTGGCGCCTGACGCGGACCGAGTCTGCCTGAGTGCGAGTCGGTGCAACAACAGACGGAGGACTTGGTCGGCAAACGTGCATTTGAGACGCTCAAAGTTCTTGCAGGAAAGCGGATGGCGACCGGGGATTGCAGGGTGTAGCATCAAGATCCATAGAGTCATTCACCCGATTCCCGCTTTTATCAGTAGCGACAGACGCAAATCGGTCAGGAGGTGTGATATGAAGCATGACTTTTCTAAAGTTGCCATTTTGTGCCTGAGTTTGGGAATGTGGCAACCCGCTTTGGCCGCGACGGTTAATTCCCCTCTTGCTAAAGCCAAAAGTGAAGCGGAAGCGAAGGGATATATTTTTTACACGAGCCACGATCAAATCGTATCTGAGGCCAAAAAAGAGGGAAAGCTCAAGGTGTTGACCGGGTTGGGTCCGGAATCGATCAAAGCCATGACCAGCGCCTTCAAAGGGAAATATCCTTTTATCGATGTGATCGCGCAGGAAGCCCAGGGTGTCGCCGAGCATCAGAGAATTCTCCTTGAGCTCAAAGCCGGCATGACCAAATGGGACACCATCTCGATGGCCAACGACTTGTACAACGAGTATATACCCTACCAGAGAAAGTTCGACATCTTAGGAATGGCTGAACACGGCGTGCTGCAAATCCACCCCAAGATGATCGATCCCAAGAACCGCAACGTCGCGGCCTTGACTGCCAACATCCAAGTCGGGGTAGCATTCAACAAAAACCTGATTGCTGCGGAAAAAACGCCCAACACCTGGGAGGATTACCTTAAACCCGAATTCAAAGGAAAAAAATTCCTTGCCGATATTAGACCCACAGAGATAGCAGCCCTCGTGCCGGCATGGGGATTGGAAAAAACTCTCGCCTATGCCCGCAAGCTCGCGGCTCAGGAGCCGGTGTGGGTGAGCGGTGGCACCAGGGGGCTCGTGAGCGTAGTTGCGGGAGAGTATCCCATGTTCATGGGGACCAATTACAAAACCATCAGGAGACTGCAGCAGAAAGACCCCGCTGGCGTTCTTCAGTATAAGTTTCTAGAGCCGGTCCCTGTCCGCCCCAGCGAGTCTGTGGGGGTTATCACCACCAGCGGCAGTCCCAATGCGGCTTTATTATGGATCGAATTCCTGGCTACAGCAGAGGGCCAGAAGATTATGGACGAATTGGGGCCCTTCGCAGCCTCGATTTACGGGCGGGGGTCGATTCAGGGCCAGGAAATAAGGGGTAAGGAGTTGTCCTTGGTGGACTGGGAACACTATATGAGGCTCGGTGATTATCAGAACAAAGTAGTCGCTGCCTACGGCTTTCCCAAGGCGGAGCTTAAAAAATAGCCCGAGAAAGCATCGGAGGGAAAGGATGATCTTGGTTTTACGCGCACCCTCCATGAGCGGTCTGCTCTTGTATGTGGCGGAACAGAGAGGCTTCTTCGACCGAGAAAACGTCAAAGTCCGTTATATGCATTCAAACGATCCGAAGCGACGAGTCGTCCAGTTGTTGGTTGAAGATGAGGTCGCTTTCTAACGTCGATCAGCGCGATCGTGGAAGCGGTGACGCAGGGAGTGAAATCCCATTAATAACGAGAGGAGATCGCAATGCTTCTAACCGCACGCGCTCCGGCTATGAGCTTTCTTCCTTTTTACGCCGCGGAGGAAGAGGGATTTTTCGAAAAAGAAGACGTTAAGGTTCGTTTGCTGCATGCGCGCGCGGCGAAGAGCAGGATTGTTCAACTAGCCGTCGAAGGCGAAATTGATTTCTATACTTCGATCTCGACGACCGTGCAGTCAATCTTGCAGGGTTGGGGGGAAGTACGCGCGCTTTGCGCGACCAGTGCCTCCATCTACCCCTGCGCGGCACGGGTAGAGATTCAATCTCTCGCCGACCTTAAGGGGAAGAAGGTCATGTCGGGAGGCGGGCGTTCTCGAAACGAGATCCTTTGGCTGTGTCGCACATATGGTTGGAATCCTGATACGGATATCGAAATTGTTCCCGGCGAGCTGGCGGACCGTGTCAAAGCGTTTTCCGATCCCAGCTTCGCTGCCGTGTTTGGCCGCGCCGAATACCTCTTTTGGATAAAAAAAGGCGGATTTCATCTTCTGGGTTATCCTGATCCTGAACGCGGCTGGCCTGGAGCAGGACTCGCAACCAGTGTGAATCTCATCCGAAAAGATCCCGGCGGCGTGCAGAAGGTCGTCAGCGGAGTTGTTGCCGCGACGGAATTCTTAAAGACGCACAGGGACGAAGCCATTGCTATTGCCAAGAGGCACGTCGCTCATCTGGATCAAGAAGCCATAGAGGCAAATTATGATTTGATGAGACCGTGGTACACGTGCGAAATCAGCGCCGGGGCAATCAAACATCAGGCTGAGGTTCTTGGGATCGCGCGCGGCGGCTACCGGCCGCTGAATGTTGAAGACGTGGCCGATCTTTCATTTTTGCGCAAAGCTACGAAAAAGTAACAGGGCGTCTCTATCGAACGGGACGACCGCCGCCGTCGAGTCGGGAGGCCAAGCATGAGAGTATTTTTCAAAACGCTGCTTTTACTGTTGGCGCAGTGGGCATGGGTTTGGTCCTTAGATTGTTTCGCCGCAACAAGCGATCCGGCGCCTCCGGCAATGAAACAGCAGGCGGAAACCAAGGGCTATGCTTCCTTTGCAAACCGCGACGAGATCGTCGCCAAAGCAAAGCAAGAGGGAAAATTACGGGTCGCGGCCGAAATCGAGGCTCCGACTATAAAGGCCACAACGGCGGCGTTCAAGAAGAAGTATCCGTTCATTGACCTTTACGTCGAAGAAACCACGGGAACAGAGGCAATGCAGCGGCGCTTTCTAGCGCTTAAGAGTGGTATGGCCAAAGAATGGGATGTTATTTCGGTTTCCACGGAACTTTACGATGAAATTGTCGCGCATCTTTGGAGGGTCGACCTTTTTGGCCTAGCCTCAGGTGGGGTGTTAGCTATTCCACCGCAGATGATAGATCCTAAGAACAGGAACGTCATGGCTTTTTTCAGCCGCTTTCAGGTCACGGCCTATAACAAACAGCTGCTGCCAGCCGGTCAAGTACCGAAAACATGGGAAGACTTTCTGAAGCCGGAGTTTAAGGGAAAGAAATTTGCGGCTGATGTGCGGCCTTCCGAAATAGCCTATCTCGTACCGGCCTGGGGTTTAGAAAAAACTCTGGCTTTTGCGCGCAAGATTGCGGCGCAACAACCGATATGGGTCCGGGGCGGCAGTAGAACCCTGACGGCAATGATTGCCGGCGAGATCCCGCTGTTTATCGGGCCGAACTTTCATACGGTCAAGCGCGCGCAAAGCAAGGACCGCGCGGGGCGGTTGCAGTACGTGGTCTTGGAACCCGTTCCTCTTCGTCTCGCGGGCCAAGTTGGGATACAGGCGGGGGTGCAGCACCCGCACGCTGCCCTTCTCTGGCTGGAGTGGATGGCCAGCCCTGAGGCGCAGCGGCTCATCGACGAGCACGAGCCATTGGCATCTTCTGTGTACGTTCGTGGCGGGTTTGTGGAGAGAGAACTTGTGGGGAAAGAGCTGTCTCTGCTCGGTTGGGAGGACCGCGCCAAAGCGGGTGATTGGGAGAAAAAGATTTTCGAGGCTTACGGCTTCCCAAGGGCAGAAAGAAAATGAGCGTGCTTCGGAGGCGGAAAATGGGTTACGCTTTGCTGATTTCTACGTTTCGACTACCACGATAGACCCGATTCACCGCAATATCGTGGCACTAAGCAGCGCCGTAACTTCCGTTGCCTATAACAAAAGTTTGATTCCAGCTGCGAAGGTTCCCAGTTCGTGGGAAGGTTTTTTTTGCTCGCAAGCTGGCACCCCAAGAGCCCATCTGGATACGCGCGGGAACGCGGACGCTCACGGCCATCGCTGCAGGAGAGTATGCGCTTTTCGTTGGCGCGGGGTTGCACAGTGTCAAGGGAGTCCAAGCGAAGGATCCAACCGGAACCCTACAGTACAAGCTCTTTGAGCCAATTCCAGTCGGGATTAGCGATACGGATGGCATCTTGGCCTCGGCCGCTCATCCTCATGCCGCGCTCTTGTGGATAGAATTCCAGGCAAGTCCTGAAGGCCAAAGAATCATTGATGAATACGATTACCAGGCCTCGATTTTTTCTTCCGGCTCCTTTGTCCAGGAAGTGACCAAAAGGAAAAGGTTGTCGTTGACAGGGTGGGACCACCGTCGCAAGCTCGGCGAATACCAGTCGAAGGTTTTTGAAGCGTACGGGTTCCCTAAAGCGGAACGCCGCAGATAAGCGAACTGAGTTTCCTGGTAGGTTCTGTGGCAATGAGCTGCAAGCGACGCGGCGTTCAAATGCTCGGAATCGGAGGCAAAACATGAAACGAAGCAATCTTCTTGGAAGCCTCGGGCTTTTCGTGAGTCTTTTCGGTCTGGTTTTGCTAGCGCACCAAAGTCACGCGCAATCTCCTGACGTGCAGAAGCGTAAGCATGAGTCCGCGCAAAAAGGCATGATTTATGTCACGAAGGAGGAGATTCTGGCGGGCGCAAAGAGAGAAGGGAAGGTCTTGGTTTACCCGGGACACGATGAGAAAACCATTCCTCTTCTCGTTAATGCGTTCAAGCAAAAGTATCCCTTTTTGAAAGAGGTAAATTTTGGCTTTGTGAGCGACATCGCTCCAGGCCAGAGAGAGCTGTTTGACATGATCGCCGGCAAAGCCGCGCGCGACGCTTTCAATCTACACGGGACTTTTTGGAGCCAATACTTCAAACACGACTTGCTCAAGAAATATGATTTCAAAGCAATGGCGCAGGATCGGCAATTGGAAATTCCTCTGGGAATGATTGATGAATCAGGCGTGGTGGTATGGTTGGCCACCAATATCGGCGTCATGCTTTACAATACCAAGCACGTTCCACCGGACAGCGCCCCGACCGGGTGGGAAAGCTGCATCGATCCGAAATGGAAAGGCAAATTCTACCTCGACACCAAACCCAACGAGATCGTTTGGCTTTTGCCAAGCTGGGGTGAAGACGCCGTCATCGAATATGCAAAGAAACTAAAAGCCAACGAACCGATCTTTGGCTCGAGCCGGTCGGGAGGCATTACGCGGCTGGCTTCAGGAGAGTTCCACCTCCAATGCACCGTATATTATCACACGACTCAGCGGGCGCTGAAAAATGATCCAACCATGCCCGTCAAGATCGTCATTCCCAATCCTCTGCCGATCGCCTTACTGGAGCCGGATGCGATCTACGCCCGCGCGGAGAATCCGCACGCCGGTTTATTATGGCTTGAGTTTTTAGCCTCCCGGGAGGCTCAGCAAATCGCTGACTCTCGGGAGCCCGGGAGGGCGTCATTTTTGGTGGAGGGTACCTTGGCCAATAAATTGGCGCGGGGAGCCAATGTCTCCATTTGCGGCAGTTCCTGCCGCAACCAGCAGGAAAGGCTGGCGGGACGTATCGCCACTGAGGCTTGGGGATTGCCAAGTGTGGGGGCTAATCCGAAAAGAAAATGAGACGGCGAAAGCACTAACCTAAGCCGCTATTTGCTTTTAGTTTGATTGAGTGAAAGGAGAAACGATGCTCAGCGCTGCGGAAAACGAGACCTTGACGAGAACGGGGCCGGGAACGCCGATGGGGGAGCTGCTGCGGAGATTCTGGCTGCCTGTCCTGTTGCCCGATGAACTCCCGGCGCCGGACTCCGCGCCCGTGCGTGTAAGATTGTTGTGCGAGGATCTGGTGGCGTTTCGCGACACGGAAGGCAAGCTGGGTTTGATCGATGCTTACTGCGCCCATCGGCGCGCGCACCTGTTTTTTGGACGCAACGAGGAGTGCGGGATCCGCTGCATCTACCACGGTTGGAAATTTGACGTAAGCGGGAATTGCGTCGATATGCCGACCGAACCGCCTGAATCCAGCTTTAAGGACAAGGTCAAGCTCACCTCGTATCCCTTGCGTGAAGCCGGCGGAATCATCTGGGCCTACCTGGGTCCCCGAGACGAAATGCCCGAGTTGCCGCAACTCCCGATTAACGAGGCTCCCGAAGGATACCGCTTTGCGATCAAGCGCTGGCAGGAGTGCAACTTTGTTCAGGCCATCGAAGGCGGCATTGATTCGGCGCACACTCGATACTTACATACAACCCTGGACTTCCATAAAATCACCGACACTTATCGCGCGCAGACCAAACCCTTGATGGACAAGTTTCACAAAGACCCGGAGAGCTTAAGTCCACGGGAGTTAGACCTCCTCTTCCGTACTGTGGACAAAGCGCCCCGCGTGATGGCCCACAGAACCAAGTACGGTTTGGCGGTTGCCGCCAGGAGCAATCTCGATGACCAATATTACTGGCGTTTTAATCAGTTTCTCATGCCCTTCTACACGATGCCCCCAAGAGATCCGGGAGGGCACGCCTTTGTTCCTATCGATGACGAAAATTGCTGGGTTTGGAGTTTCAGGGTAAGCACGGACAGGCCTCTTTCGAGGGACGAGATCTGGGCGCTCAAAACCGGGAACACCGCTGGCCGCTTCGGCGCTCCAGTGGACAAAAATTACCGGCCGCTCGCCAACAAAGAAAATGATTTTCTCTTTGATAGAGAACGACAGCGGACCTATAATTTCTCGGGAATTATCGCGACCGGCAACCAGGACATGGCGGTGCAGGTGAGTATGGGCTCCATTACGGATAGAATGAAGGAATATTTGGGCGTGACCGATGTCGGAATCATCGAGATGCGCAAGCTGCTTCTCAGCGCGGCAAAGGACCTCTGCGAGGGGAAAAAACCTGCTGCGGCGGTTAGTGCGGAAGCTTTTGAAGGGGTGTGCGGGTCATCGTTCGTGCGGGCTTCTTCTGTTTCGTTCGAGGAGTGCGTCAATGAAGCGATGAAGCGGATCGAACGCACAAAGCAAAAACTGCGTAGTCTCTCCGCCGCTAAATAGTTCTCAGTGAAAAAGGTCTAAGAATGCTCCCACCGCGCGCAGCATGAACGGCGGACCCCCGCTAATTTGTTTTTGCTTCCGTTCGTTCCTTTGTCAGGCGCGGAACTGGCTTTGAGGAATGTCCAACGGCGACGGGCAGTTTGAGGGAGAGCTAAATAGACTTTAAAGGAGTCACCTATGTCCGAGAAAATATCGGCTGCCACACTCGTGAGTCCGGGGAAGACTGAGATACGGGAGTACCCGATGCCGGAGATATCGCCTCAGGCGGGATTGTTGAAGGTCGAGATGGCCGGCATTTGCGGCAGCGACCGCTTGGGTTACCAACGAGTGAATCACGGGCCGCGTATCATGGGCCACGAGAACGTAGGAGTGATAGCCAAGATCGGCGACGAAGCTTCCCGGCGCTGGGGCGTCAAAGAAGGGGATCGAGTGGCGATCGAGCAATATTTGCCATGTGGATCTTGTCGCTGGTGCCGGATCGGCGAGTTCCGGTTTTGCGACGACACGGACAGGCTGAGCGATCGGATGATTTTGCGCTATGGGAACACGCCCGTGAGCGTTGCTCCATCACTTTGGGGAGGCTTCAGCCAATATCTGTATTTGCATCCGCGGGCGATTGTTCACAAAGTTCCTAGTCATGTCCCACCCGAGCAGCTCGCGCTTTTTGTTCCCATGGCCAACGGCATGCAATGGGCTTACCTCCAGGGCGGCGCGGGTCCGGGCAAGACCGTGGTCATCCAGGGGCCGGGGCAAATGGGATTATCCTGCGTGATCGCGTCTAAACAGGCTGGCGCAAGTTGCATCATCGTGAGTGGATTAAGGAAAGATCAGGCGCGTTTTGAAGTGGCGCGCCTGCTCGGGGCGCATCACACGGTCAATGTGGAACAGGAAAGCCTCAAGGACCGGGTAAGAGAAATCACTAACGGCTGGGGTGCCGATGTGATCGTGAATGTCTCCGCCGGAGGCAAAGATACTGTGGCGGAGGCGCTCGAGATGGCCTCGAAGATCAGCACGATCGTTCTGGCCGGGCAAGGAAATCAAACGATTCCGAGCAAAGGATTCGGGCGAAAGCTGGTGACGATGAAATGGGTTCAGGGGTCGTCTTTTTCTGCTTTTGAGCTGGCTTTGGGAGTCATCGCTTCCGGCAGCTATCCGCTGCAGAAGCTCTGCAGCCATCAGTATGGTTTGAGCCATGTGGATGATGCCATGAAGACGGCTAGCGGCCAGGGTGAAGCCGGACCGATTCATGTAAGCATTAATCCGTGGGCGTAGGACGGCGCTGTTTCTGTTTATTGGCTTATGGTTCCAAGGTTTCGTGGAGAAAGCGCCCAAAACTCCGGTGCCAGGGTGGGAAAATTTCAGGCCGATCGGCGGATCTTTTCTGGAGCAGCATAAATAGTGGACTGGCATCAAGAGCAGGTTTGGGCTAAAGGTTTGGAAAATTTAACAAGGAGGGCGCGCGAATGGCGCAAATCCGTCATATAGCGATCAGCTCGGACGACACCGAGCGGCTGGCTCGCTTCTACAAGGAAGTTTTTGGCTTTTGGGAGTCTCGTCCATCGCCCGAAGGGCGAAGGACCATTTATCTCACCGATGGCCATGTGGAGCTGGCGATCCTGGAAAACACAAACCAGCAGAATTCCAATGGGCTGCACCATTTAGGTATCCAGACTGACGATCTGGATGGCACGATCAGCCGCATAGAAAAGATTCAATCCGGCAAGCCCATTGTAAAATCGGAAGTTAGCTCCCCGGGACAGGCGTGGCTCTCAGATGCGTCGGGGAACCACATCTATCTCTCAATCGATGGAAAGCTCGATTATCAGCCAGTGGAAAAATATTCGTATCGTAAAGAGAAATGACGTAATCACTCGCAGGAATGAAAGGAGTCGCTCATGAACCAGCTCCGGCATTTGGCCATACGAACTGAGGAACCCGAGAAGCTCGCCGCTTTTTATATTGAGGCTTTTGGCTTTCGCGAGGTCAGAGAAGGTTGGCCGCCCGCAAAAGGCGCGGAGAGAAGAAGCTTTCATCTGACCGACGGCTACTTTGAGCTGGCCATTCTGGCTAACACACCCAACCAG
>JBOHVR010000838.1:0-5462 GCA_050735755.1 Binatia bacterium | reverse complement strand
GTCGTGATCGATCAGCGTGCGATAATAGATCGCTTTGCGCTCGATCAGCTCTGCCAGAGCGGCATCTTTCAATTCACGACCGGAGGCGTGAAAGCTGGCCTGGAAACAACCCCGATCGTCCATGCCGAGATAGTGAGCATAGTAATCGGCTTTACTCAATACGATCCCTTCTTCTCCGAGAATCTTTTGGAATGCGAGGAAGTGAAGTTGTTCATCATCAACAAGGATACCATTGAAATCAAAAATGACCGCGCGCAACATGCCCCCACGCTTAGCGAATCAGGTCTTTCATTTCAAGCTGCGCAGAGGTAAATAAAGGCGGATGGCAGGATCAGATCACCACGGGCACGGACCGCATGAGCACGGACCCGTCGAATTTCATTTCTGCCCGCGTTGCGGCGGCAACTTGTGCCGGCGCCGCATCAAAGTGAATGAGCCGGAGCGGCTCGTGTGCGAGCAGTGCTCTTATGTGTTCTATCAGGATCCCAAGGTCGTCGCCGCGACGATCTTTACCGTGGAAGGCTCGGTGGTGCTGCTGCGCCGGGCTGTAGAGCCGGCGTTCGGACGCTGGGTTTTCCCCGGCGGGTATGTCGATCGCGGCGAAAGCGTTGCTGACGCGGCAATTCGGGAAACCAAAGAAGAGTCCAATTTGGACGTGCGGCTTTGCTCGCTTTTGAATATCTATTCCTACCCGGGCTCGCCGAATGTGGTTGTCGTGTATGCCGCAGAGGTCGTGGGCGGCGAGTTGCAAGCCTGCGATGAGTCCGACGACGCCAGAATCTTCGCTCCGGCGCAAATTCCATGGGACGATCTGGCTTTCAAAAGCACCGAGGAAGCGCTGAAGGAGTATCTAAGGCTTTACCTGAACACAAAAATGGATTAGTGGGAGTACTGGAGTGAAGGGGGTACCCTACTCCCTTACCCTGATGATCCCTGACCGAAATTCCCTTTAGGAGGCTGTTATGGCGATGCCCAACGTAGGAGAGAGAGCACCCGATTTCACGCTTGCCGTGGACCGCGAGCGCAGTGTCGGGTTAAAGGACTTTGCCGGGAAAAAAAATGTCGTTTTGTGTTTCTATCCGCTGGACTTTACCGGCGGGTGACAACAGGAATTGACTAACCTTGAAGCCGATCGCGCGCGCTTCGAGGCGAAAGACGCTCAGGTTCTGAGCGTAAGCGTCGACTCAGTCTTCTCCCACAAGGCGTTTGCGGAAAAAATGGGGGGTATCAATTTTCCGATGTTATCGGACTTCTTCCCCCACGGAGCGGTCTGTACGCTGTACGATTGCTTGCGGCCGGCGGGTTTTCCTAAGCGGGCCGTTTTTATTATTGACAAGCAGGGGGTCATTCAATTTCGCAAAGAGTACGAAAAGGGAATACCCGACAACAATGAGCTGCTCGCTGAGCTCGATAAGATCAATAAGGCCTAGGGCGCGGGCGGCGGGACGGCGATCACCTCCACCAAGAGATCGTCTCCCTCAATTTTGACCTGATATTTCTCCACGGCCATTGAAGGATTGAATTCGTTTGTCCCGGTGGTGACGTCGAATCTCCAGCCGTGCCACGGACAAACGACTGTTTTGCCGTCCAGTTCGCCTTCACCCAAAGGTCCGCCGCGATGAAGACAGGTGTCGCTGATGGCGTGAAAGGCGCCCTCCACATTGAAAACGGCGATCGGTTTTCCTTTGACATCCACAGTTCGCCCGGAACCGGATGGAATATCTGTCGTTTTGCAAATCTTGACAAATTCACCCATGCAGTAAAATCCCCTTTTTCCAGAGCGTTCAAATTCCGACGAATCTATATCAGCCGCGTCTCGGATTCAAGTGGAGAACTCGCGCTAGGAGGCTGTTTTGTCAAGGGAAAGCGAGGAAATTTCAGCCGAGATCTCACCTTCGTCCCGCTTAACTGTCACGGTTGTCCCGGGGTTGGAGAAGTCGTGTTGGACATAGCCTAAGGCAAGTGCCGAGCGTTTGCGCGGCGAAAAAGCGGAGCTGGTAACCCTACCGATTTCACGGTCTTCCCGATAGACTTTTTCGCCTCTATTGGCCGGTTTTTTTGTTTCCAGGATCAGACCGACGAGCCGCTTGTTGACATGACCGCGAGAATGAATTCTCTCAACGATTTCCTGACCGAGATAACATCCCTTATGGAAATTGACCGCATGATTCAAGCCGGTTTCTAGAAGGAGGTTGTCCTCGGTCATGTCCACGCCGTAACGAGGAATTCCGGCCTCGATCCGAAGCATCTCTTGGGCTTCCGTGCCCGCCCACGATAGACTGAATTTGTTTCCGATCTCTTGAATCCGGCGAATCATGCCCGTTGCCTCTGATCGGGGTAAAATCAAGTCGTACCCTTCTTGACAGATGTGCGTAACGCGGATGAGAAGCAACGGCTGTTCTGCGATCGCGGCCTCGAGGTGCTCCAATTCGGAGCGCGGTAAGGTCGCGATTGAGGTCGCTTCTCTCATAAGCGGCCCCGCCTGAGGACCCTGGAGCGATACCATCAAAAAGTCGGCGGCGAGGTCTTGAATCGTTACTTCGTCGGCGACGAGATGACGCTCCAGATGCTGGATGATTCTTTCCTTGCAAAGTTCGGGGACATCGACCAGCAGCGCCTCTTGCATGCAAAAAATCCTCGCATCCGCAAGAATCTTCCCCTGAATGTCCAAGAAGGCGGCATGAAGTCCCTGACCCGGCGCCAGCGGTTTGACGTCATTGGAGACCATTCCATTAAGGAACGAGACACGGTCGCTTCCTGAGAATTTGAGAAAACTGCGCTGAAAAAGATCGAACAAACCCACCCCTGTTTCCACGGCATGATATTCAGCAAGCGGGTCGCCAAAGTGAATGGGCACCAACCCATCCTCTCGCTCGCGGATCTCGCCGCCGTTTAACCGTTGCAGTTCCAGCAGGGGAGAGCGCTTGGCCATGGTTTGAATATAGACGCGGCCAGGGAGAAGGGCAACAACAGAGTTTCGCGACTTGGCGCGGTTTTGCTATGATCGGCTCCATGGCGGAATCGAGGCTCAGGGACGAATTGGATCTCAGAAAGCTGGAGATCTTTTACTGGGTTGCCGAGCTAAGGAGTTTTTCCCTTGCCGCGGACCAGCTTTCATTAAAACAGCCGACCGTGAGCGCTCACATCCGTGAGCTGGAAGACAAGCTCGGGGCAAAGTTGCTGGATCGGGCCGGCAGGGAAGTTGCTCCAACGCCGTTGGGGCGGATGCTGCTCGATCGCGCCAAGGATCTGCTGAGCTTTAAACGCGAGACTTTAAGTCTGCTGGATCGCTTCCAAGGCAAAGTTAGAGGCGAACTTCTAATCGGAGGGAGCAGTATCCCAGGCGAATACATTTTGCCAGGGAAGCTTCAAGCTTTTGCATCTAAGTACCCGGAAGTCAAGCCGATCTTACGCATTGGAGACTCCGAGACCACGGTGGAGGCCGTGCTTAGCGGCGAGGTCGAACTCGGCTTTGTGGGTTTTAAGGGCGACGGTCGCAATCTCGTATTTCAGAAGATGTGGAAGGATGAAATGATCCTGGTCGTTCCGCGAAACCACCCCTGGGCGCGACGCAAGATTGTCACTTTGACGGAGCTGCGAAGCCAACCCTTCATCTCGCGTGAGAGCGGCTCGGGGACCTTGCGATCCTTCTGCAATCTCGTGAGGCGCAAAGGAAAGGATCCCGAAGTCCTCCTCACCGTAGTCACGGAACTCGGCAGCACCGAAGCGATCAAAGGGGCGATCATCGCGGGCTGGGGAATTTCCATTCTGTCCCGTACTTGCGTCGAGCGGGAGATTAGAGATGGGCTAGTGTCTGAGGCGCGGATCCAGGGACTGAACCTCGAGCGCGATTTTTTTCTTGTCTTTCATCGGAATCGAATGCTCTCGCCCGTAGCGCAGACTTTCGTCCAATTCCTGAAATAACTATTAATCTCGCCGCCGATCACCGGCTCCCTACGTCCGGCTCCCGGTATCGATTTTTCCTATTTGGTATATAGCTTTTCGTTAAAAACGTGCTAGTAAAAAGAGGAGGTTCGAGGATGAGTCCATTAGAAGGAAAAAAAGCTCCGGCGTTTGTCCTGGAGGGCAATGATGGAAAGAAACACGCGCTGAAGGACTATGCGGGAAAGACCATCGTGCTTTATTTCTATCCCAAGGACAACACTCCCGGATGCACGAAAGAAGCTTGCGGCTTTCGCGATCACCATAAGGCCGTGCGCAAAGCCGGCGCTGTGGTCCTGGGCATCAGTCGAGACAGCCTTGCATCCCATCGGAAATTTGTTGCTGACTTTAAACTTCCTTTTGTTTTGCTCTCGGATCCCGGTGCCTCGGTAATGCGAACCTACGGGGCGTGGGGAAAGAAGCAGATGTACGGAAAAACCGTTGAAGGCACGATTCGTTCGACGGTCGTGATCGGGGCAGATGGAAAAGTGCTGAAACATTGGCCGCAGGTCAAGAAGGCGGAAGCGCATCCGGATGAAGTTTTGCAGTTTTTAGAGAGCTTGAATTAAAAATCGCTTTGAGAATGTCTCATGAAGGAGCAAGCAGAAAGACGATTAACTCTGGCATGGCAACGAAGCGACGCCCTTTTCAACATCGTAAGGCGTGAGTCGATTTTGCGGCAGCCGATCCCGTGGCGCCACCCCTTTATTTTTTACGTTGGTCATCTTCCCGCCTTTGCATGGAATCAAATCTGCCGCGGCGTCTTAGGCCGCGAGCCGTTGAACAGCCGCTTTGACGAGCTTTTCTCCCGGGGTATTGATCCGGACCTCGACAGCGGAATCTGTCATGATCACCCTGACGTGCCGGAGCAGTGGCCGGACCTGGATGAGGTCTTGGAATACCGCGATCGGGCACGTACAGCGGTGTTGAACTCCATTGAAGATGTTCCACGCGCGGCTCGCCGCGATATCATGGCCTTGAATGGCCGTGTCTTGACCATGGTCTTGGAGCACGAGTGCATGCACCAAGAAACGTTCCTCTACATGGTGCAGGAGCTTTGGGCGGAAGAGAAAAACCCGCCTCCTGACCTCCCTGAGCACGTGTTGGGCAAATCGATAGCCCCGGCGGAAGTTGAAATTCCCGACGGGGAGGCCAAACTGGGAGCCTCTTTTGATAGTTTAGATTTTGGTTGGGACAATGAGTTTCCCGAGCGACGGGCCCGAGTGCCGTGCTTTCGCATCGACGTTACTCCGGTGACGAATGGCCAGTTTCTCGATTTCGTGGAGAGTGGGGCCTACGCCAATCCCGCTTACTGGCGGCGCGGAGACTGGCTTTGGAAATCGAAGTTTGGCGTGCGCCATCCGCATTTCTGGATAAAGCGCGAGGGGCAATGGTTCTATCGAACGCTTTTTGATTTCCTGAAGCTGGAAAGCGTTCTTTCTTGGCCCGTATATGTCAGCCTGGCAGAAGCGCTGGCATACGCGCGCTGGAAAGGGAAGAGGCTGCCTACAGAGGCTGAG
>JBOHVR010000837.1:0-9188 GCA_050735755.1 Binatia bacterium | reverse complement strand
GCACGAGCCTTCCAAGCTCGGGGTCGCGGGTTCGAATCCCGTTTCCCGCTCCGTGCCCAGGTAGCTCAGTCGGTAGAGCACGTCCTTGGTAAGGACGAGGTCGGCGGTTCAATCCCGCTCCTGGGCTTTGCCCGAAGTTGAGTTCGCCCTTGCGATCGCAGAGCATGAAATCGATGGAGTCAATGACAAGTCATAGGAGGAGGAGATGAGCAAACAGAAATTTGAGCGAACCAAACCCCACCTGAACATCGGAACGATTGGTCACGTCGACCATGGAAAGACGACATTAACAGCGGCTATAACCAGAGTTTTAGAAAAGAAGGGCTATGCTCAATTCATCGCCTACGACCAGATCGATAAGGCGCCTGAAGAAAGAGAACGGGGCGTCACGATCAATATCGCCCATGTGGAGTATCAGACCGAGAAGCGCCACTATGCGCATGTCGATTGTCCTGGACACGCGGATTACGTCAAGAACATGATCACCGGGGCGGCCCAAATGGACGGGGCGATTCTGGTTGTCTCTGCGGCCGACGGTCCCATGCCACAGACGCGTGAGCACATTCTCCTGGCCCGCCAGGTGGGAGTTCCCTATATTGTGGTTTTTCTCAACAAAGCTGACATGGTAGACGACAAGGAGCTCTTGGAGCTCGTTGAGTTGGAAGTGCGTGATTTGCTCTCTAAATACAAGTTCCCGGGAGAGGAGATCCCGATCGTGATCGGCAGCGCTCTCAAGGCTCTCGAGGGTGACACCGGCGAGTTGGGTGAGCCGGCGATTGCGAAGCTTATGGAGGCTATCGATACGTACGTTCCCGAGCCCGTGCGGGCAATCGATAAGCCTTTTTTGATGCCTGTCGAGGACGTCTTCACGATTAGCGGCCGTGGAACAGTCGTAACCGGCCGTGTGGAGAGGGGCATCGTTAAGGTCGGTGACGAAGTGGAAATTGTCGGGTTTAGGGATACGCAGAAGACCGTGGTAACCGGCGTGGAAATGTTTCGCAAGCTTTTAGATGAGGGGCGCGCGGGTGATAACATTGGAGTGCTTCTCAGGGGAACAAAGCGTGAAGAGGTAGAAAGGGGCCAGGTTTTGGCAAAGCCGGGCAGCATCACTCCGCATACGCAGTTTCAAGGGGAGGCTTACGTGCTCACCAAGGAAGAAGGGGGGAGGCACACGCCATTCTTTAATGGGTACCGGCCGCAGTTTTATTTTCGCACAACCGATGTGACTGGCGTTTGCAAGTTGCCCGAAGGGACCGAGATGGTTATGCCGGGTGACAACATCGGCGTTGAGATCGAGTTGATCACTCCGATCGCAATGGACGAAGGGCTCAAGTTCGCGATCCGCGAAGGTGGGAGGACGGTTGGAGCCGGGGTTGTGACTAAGATCCACAAATAGAAACTTGGAGGTAAGGATGCGGGAGCTGATAGGGTTTGCCTGTGATCAGTGCAAGCGGAAAAATTATACGGGAACCAAAAACAAGAAAAGAACTGCTGATAAATTAGCCCTTAAAAAGTACTGCTCTTTCTGCCGCAATCACACCCTTCATCGCGAGGTCAGGTTGTAAGGCGTAGAGGAGAACCCCGGGGTCAGTAGCTCCAATTGGCTAGAGCGCCGGACTCCAAATCCGGTTGTTGCAGGTTCGAATCCTGCCTGACCCGCCAGTTTATCCGTCTGCAATTTGATGGAGCATAGATGGAGAAGGTGCAGGAGACGGTACAACGTGCGAGCGAGTTCTTCAAAGAGGCTTGGCAGGAGCTAAAGAAAGTTCATTGGCCTTCACGCAAGGAGACCTATGCGGCAACGGCAGTGGTGATTATTGTGGTCCTCATCATGGTACTTTACTTGGCAGTGATTGATTACGCTCTTACTCGGGCGATCGAAGCCGTCGTGAGCTAGGCTCGCGAGATGTTCTATGGACAAGAAATGGTACGTGGTCCACACGCTCTCGGGCTTCGAACATAGGGCCAAGGCTGCGTTGGAGGAGCGGGTAAAGCTTTTAGGAAAGAAAGAGCTATTTGGCGAGATTCTGGTGCCTACAGAAAAGGTGGTGGAGTTGGTTAAGGGGAAGAAAAAAACGTCGTCGCGAAAATTTTTTCCGGGATATATTTTAGTTCAGATGGCACTCAATGAAGAGACTTGGCATATCGTAAAGGGTACTCCAAAAGTGACCGGATTCGTTGGTGGCAGCACGAATCCTCCCTCGCTCAGTGATAAAGAGGTTCAAGAGATTACGCAGCAGATGGAAGAGGGAGCCCTTAAACCCAAGCCTCGAGTGCTTTTCTCCGTTGGGGAAAGTGTAAAGGTGATCGATGGCCCGTTTGTAGATTTTAACGGGGTCGTTGAAGAAGTTCGACCTGATCGGGGAAAACTACGGGTTCTGATCAGCATCTTTGGGCGTGCCACGCCCGTTGAATTGGAATTTGTTCAGGTCGAGCGTAACTGACGCGCTTCTCTTGCCGGGTTGCCAGGGATTGGTTCGCCGATGAAGAAAGGTTGTTCGCATGGCAAAAAAGGTTGTTGCCGAAGTTAAATTGCAAATTCCTGCGGGACAAGCCAATCCGAGCCCACCCGTAGGTCCCGCCTTAGGCCAAAGGGGCGTTAATATCATGGAGTTCTGTAAGTCCTTTAATGCGGCAACCCAGTCGCAGCAGGGGATGATCATCCCCGTTGTGATAACCGTCTATGCGGATCGCTCGTTTACCTTCTTCACCAAAACTCCTCCTGCGTCCGTTCTCCTTAAAAAGGCGGCCGGGGTTGAGAAGGGATCCACAGATCCTGGAAAGCTCAAGGTCGGAAAAGTCACCCGTGCGCAGATTCGAGAGATTGCGGAAATCAAAATGCGTGATCTTACTGCGAAAGATCTCGCAGCAGCGGAAAAAACGGTGGAAGGAACGGCGCACGCATTGGGCTTGGAAGTACTGGGTTGATCAAGGACAAGGGGAGAATCTGACGATGAGGATCAAAAGCAAGGCATATAAGACCGTCATGGAAAAAGTCGATCGCCTCAAACGCTACGGCCTGGAAGAAGGAGTTGGGCTGGCCCAACAAACAGGGCGGGCAAAGTTTGACGAAACGGTAGAGCTCTCAATCCGCCTGGGCGTGGATCCTCGCCAGGCGGACCAGAACGTACGCGGGACTGTGGTTCTACCGCACGGCGTGGGGAAAAAGGTGCGGATCCTAGTGTTCGTCAAGGGAGAAAAGGAAAGGGAAGCACAGGAGGCGGGCGCCGACTTTGTAGGCGGAGATGAGTTGATTGAAAAAATCAGAGAAGGGTGGCTCGACTTTGATAAGACGGTTGCTACCCCCGACATGATGGGCTCAGTCGGGAAAATCGGCAAAATTTTGGGCCCGCGCGGTTTGATGCCCAATCCCAAGGTTGGCACCGTTACGTTTGAAGTCGGCAAGGCCGTTAAGGAACTTAGGGCAGGAAAGCTTGAATTCAGGGTCGATAAGGCTGGGATTGTCCATGTTCCGATGGGCAAGGTGTCGTTTGGTCAAGACAAGCTCCTTGATAATGCCAAGGCATTATTGGGCGCGATCTTAAGGGCGAAGCCGGCTTCCGCCAAGGGACAGTTTGTTTTGGGAGTAACTCTGAGCACGACCATGGGGCCGGGCATCAAGGTGGACCCGGCGGCTGTGCGGGCGCTTGCAGCTTAAGGCAACATTTATGACAGATTCAGAGATTGTCCGTTCCGGCTTCCAGGATAAGGGCGAGAAAACTCAAGCCATCGGCACTAAGCTGCAATTGGCGAAAATGGCTCTGATCACCGAATATCGTGGCTTGACGGTTGCGCAGATGACCCGTCTCAGGCGGGAACTGCGAGCCGTATCGGGCGAATACAAGATTGTAAAGAACACCTTAGTCAGGCGCGCCTTGAAGGAGACTAGCTACCAAGCATTGGAAAAACACCTCCAAGGCCCCACCGGATGGGTGCTTAGCTATGAAGACCCGGTTGCATTGTCGAAGGTCCTGGTGAAGTTCATCGATGACAATGCGAAACTGAGAATAAAAGGGGGCATGCTCGAAGGGCAGGCTCTCGATCAAGCGCAGGTTAAGGAGCTCGCCAAAATGCCCGGAAAAAAGGAGATTTCGGCTAAACTCCTGGCCGTCATGCAGGCGCCTGCCGGGCAACTCCTACGGCTTGTCCAGGAACCTGGCGCAAGGGTCGTGCGGCTTTTAGAAGCAGCACGTAGATCAAAAGAGAGTTAAGCTAAAGTGAAGAAAATTGGAGGGTAAAATGGCAACCGATGTCACACGTGAACAGGTGAAGGATTTTATCAAGAGTATGACGCTGATGGAGGCCGCGACCTTGGTCAAGGAGCTAGAGGAAGAGCTTGGGGTAAGCGCCGCAGTTCCGGTTGCGGTCGCTGGCCTTGCGGGAGGACCCGCTCCAGCAGCGGAGGAAAAAACGGAGTTCGACGTTATTCTTGCCGGTGCAGGGGACAAGAAGATCCAGGTCATCAAGGTGGTCCGGGAACTAACCGGACTGGGTTTAAAAGAAGCCAAGGATCTGGTCGATGGGGCCCCGAAACCCGTGAAAGAAGGCGTGCCTAAGGCGGAAGCGGAAAGCATCCAGAAAAAAATCGAAGAGGTAGGCGGTAAAGTTGAGATCAAGTAGGCGGAAGTCAACCGATTTAGGCACTTAGACAGAGGCAATTGAGGGAAAACTATGGCATTTCAGGTCGCAAGTAACCTTAGATTTCGCCGTAACTTTGGCCGCATTAAGAAGATCATTGACCTCCCTTACCTAATTGAGATTCAGAAAAACTCCTATGACCTCTTTTTGCAGAAAGACATTGCCTCGGGGCAACGGCATAACGCGGGGTTGGAAGGGGTCTTTCGCTCCGTTTTTCCTATCAAAGACTTTAACGAAACCGCTTCCCTTGATTTTGTTTCTTACACGATCGGGGACCCCAAGTATGATGTTGACGAATGTCGCCAGCGCGGCATGACATACGCCGCCCCGCTGAAGGTGACCGTTCAGCTGGTACTATGGGATGTGGACCAACAGACCGGCACACGCAGCATCAAGAACGTTAAGGAACAAGAAGTCTACTTCGGCGAGATCCCGCTGATGACTCCGAACGGGACGTTCATTGTCAATGGGACGGAGAGAGTCATTGTAAGTCAGCTTCACCGCTCGCCCGGAGTTTTTTTCGAGCACGACAAAGGCAAGACGCACGCGAGCGGCAAACTGCTCTATTCCGCCCGAGTGATTCCCTATCGCGGATCGTGGTTGGACTTCGAGTTCGACCCCCGCGACATTCTTTATGTTCGGATCGATCGACGCAGAAAGTTCCACGCGACCGTTTTGCTACGCGCCTTGCAGATGACCGCGGAGGATCTCTTCAATTATTTTTACAAGACCGATACGGTTGTTCTTGACGGGAAAAAGGCGTTTCTTGTCTTTAATTCCGAGCAGCTCTTGGGAATCAAAGCCGGGGCTGACGTGCGCGACCCGCGCAGCAATGAGCTCATCGCTCGCGAAGGGCGGAAGTTGACTCGGCCTTTGATCCGGCAGATGGAGCAGGCGCGCGTCAAGCAGGTTCCAGTCGCCTGGCAAGATATCATCGGTCGCATCGCGGCCCATGACGTTGTTGATCCGGAAACCCATGAAGTCTTGATCGAGTGTAACGCTGAGATCTCGGAAGAAAAATTGGATCGAGTTAGAGACCGTAAGATTTCCCAAATCGAGGTCCTTTTTATCGACGATTCTCGCGTGGGTTCGTACTTGCGCAACACTTTGCTTCAGGATCGGATTCAGTCTCCCCAAGACGCGGTTGTGGAAATCTACCGGCGCATGCGTCCCGGAGATCCGCCGACGATCGAGAACGCCACCACTTTTTTCAACAACCTTTTCTTTAATTCTGACCGTTATGATCTGTCGAAAGTCGGCCGTCTCAAACTCAATCATCGGCTGAAACTCAAGGTTCCTCTTGAACACGGCACGTTACGCAAAGAGGACATTCTCGAGGTCGTGCGCTACCTCCTGGAATTAAGGAACGGCAACGGCTCGGTCGATGATATCGATCATCTGGGCAATCGACGCATTCGGGCCGTCGGTGAACTGGTGGAGAATCATTTTCGCATGGGACTGGTTCGGATGGAGCGCGCGATTAAAGAAAAGATGAGCCTGCAGGATATTGAGACCTTAATGCCGCAAGAGCTGATTAATTATAAACCGGTCTCGGCAGCGCTCAAGGAGTTCTTCGGTTCGAGCCAGCTCTCGCAGTTCATGGATCAAACCAACCCGTTATCGGAAGTAACTCACAAACGCCGACTTTCGGCCCTGGGTCCCGGAGGTCTCACGCGCGAACGGGCGGGATTCGAAGTCCGTGACGTCCACCCCACGCATTATGGGCGGGTTTGTCCAATCGAGACGCCTGAAGGCCCCAATGTAGGCTTAATCGCATCCCTCTCGACATATGCCCGCGTCAACGAGTTTGGCTTCATCGAAACACCTTACCGGGAGGTCGAAGACGGCCGCGTGAGCGAACGCATCCGCTATTTATCGGCGCTCGACGAGGAGGACCATGTGATTGCCCAGGCCAATGCGCCGATAGACGGTCGCGGAAACTTCGAAAGCGATCTGATTTCTGCCCGCAAAGGTGCCGAATTCGTGATGGCGCCGCGTGAAGAAGTCGATTTCATGGACGTTTCACCCAATCAGCTCGTTAGCGTCGCGGCTTCTCTGATTCCCTTTCTGGAGCATGACGACGCCAACCGTGCCTTGATGGGTTCGAACATGCAGCGCCAGGCCGTTCCGCTGCTGTGCACCGAGGCGCCGGTTGTCGGCACCGGGATGGAACGAGTCGTGGCGCGGGATTCGGGGGTCACAGTGGTGACCCGACGCGACGGCGTGGTCGAATCTGTTGACTCGACCCGCATCGTCATCAAGGCTGACAAACCTTCGGGTTCGCACCGCGACACCGGCGTGGATATTTACAACTTGGTAAAGTACCAACGCTCCAATCAAAACACATGCATCAATCAAAAGCCGATCGTGGTCGTTGGCGATCATGTCAGTGCCGGGGATGTCGTTGCGGACGGACCTTCAACCGAAATGGGCGAGTTGGCATTAGGCCGCAACGTCCTGGTCGCTTTGATGCCGTGGGGAGGGTACAACTTCGAGGACTCGATCTTGATCAACGAACGATTGGTGAAAGAGGATGTTTACACCTCCATCCATATCGAGGAATTTGAGTGTGTTTCGCGCGATACGAAACTGGGTCCGGAGGAGATCACGCCCGACATTCCTAACGTTGGTGACGAAGCGCTCAAAGACCTCGATGAGAGCGGCATTATCCGGATCGGGGCCGTCGTAAAGCCGGGCGATATTCTCGTGGGCAAAATTACCCCCAAAGGAGAAACCCAACTGTCTCCCGAAGAGAAACTGTTGCGTGCGATCTTCGGGGAGAAAGCGGGTGAGGTCCGTGACACCTCCTTGCGCGTTCCGCCGGGCGTTGAAGGGACAGTCATTAATGTTCGTATTTTCTCGCGTAAAGGGGTGGGTAAGGACGAGCGCAGCCGTGTGATTGAAGACGAAGAAGTCAATCGCCTCAAGAAAGATCAAGAGGAAGAGGTCAGGATTCTCAGAGAGGGGGCTCTGAAACGTCTGAAAAAGCTTCTGGTGGGCCGGCGCGCCGCGGTGCGGATCAGCGATGACAGCCGCAAGATTTTGCTCAACAAAGGGAAGGAGATTACGGAAGAGGATCTGGAGCAGATTCCCATGCCGTATTGGGGAGACATCCGGATCGATCATGAGGCCGCGGAGGCCGAGCTCAAACGGATCGTTGAGAGCACTAAAGAACAGATTGATCTGATCAAGATGGTGTTTCAGGATAAAATTCAGAGAATCAAGAGCGGTGATGAGCTCCCGCCTGGGGTTATCAAGATGGTGAAGGTCTTTGTTGCCATCAAACGCAAATTGCAGGTCGGAGACAAGATGGCCGGCCGACACGGAAATAAGGGGGTCATCTCACGCATTTTGCCTGAGGAAGACATGCCGTACCTGGAAGATGGAACCCCTGTCGATCTGGTCTTGAATCCTCTGGGAGTACCCTCGCGCATGAATGTGGGACAGATTCTGGAAGCTCATTTAGGTTGGGCGGCGCAAAGTCTGGGTAGAGAGATCGATGAACTGCTGGACAACGGCAAGGTGGAGATCGATCATCTCCGGCGGCGACTCAAAGAAAATTTGGCGGCCAAAGAGGTCGGCGAGTTTATTGATGGTCTTAAGGACACGGATGTAGTGCGGCTGGGACACAAATATCGCCAAGGAATCTACCTGACATCCCCGGTCTTTGACGGCGCTAGTGAAGAGGAGATCTCGAATCTTCTGCGCAAAGCCAATTTGCCTGAAACTGGGCAGGTCACTCTCTATGATGGACGCACAGGAGATGCCTTTGACGAAAAGGTCACCGTGGGTGTGATGTATATGATGAAGCTGCACCATCTCGTAGACGATAAGATCCATGCCCGCTCCACGGGTCCCTATTCGCTGGTCACGCAACAGCCCTTGGGTGGAAAAGCCCAGTTCGGAGGCCAGCGGCTCGGCGAAATGGAAGTGTGGGCACTCGAAGCTTATGGTGCCGCCTACACCCTGCAGGAGATGCTTACAGTCAAATCCGATGACGTGGCCGGGCGCACGCGTATGTATGAGGGAATCTTCAAGGGAGATAATCTACTTGAGCCGGGCCTACCGGAATCTTTCAACGTTATGATCAAAGAGCTCCAGAGTTTGTGTTTAGATGTGGAGCTCATGGAAGAGAAATAGCAAGAAACTCTTAGGGAGGTCTTATGGAGGATTTGTTTCCTCTTTTTGACAAGCCAAAAAATCCGCTTAGCTTCAACGCCATCAAAATTGCCCTTGCCTCGCCGGAAAAAATTCGCTCTTGGTCGCACGGCGAGGTCAGGAAGTCGGAGACGATCAATTACCGGACTTTCAAGCCCGAGCGTGACGGGCTTTTCTGCGCCAAAATTTTTGGTCCCACCAAAGATTACGAATGTAACTGCGGTAAGTACAAAAGAATGCGCCACCGCGGCGTGGTTTGCGAGAAATGCGGTGTCGAGGTGATCCAGTCCAAGGTTCGGCGCGAGCGCATGGGTCATATCGAACTCGCCACTCCGGTCGCGCATATCTGGTTTCTTAAGAGCCTGCCGAGCCGGATTGGAGCTCTCCTGGAT
>JBOHVR010000836.1:0-6283 GCA_050735755.1 Binatia bacterium | reverse complement strand
TACTGCCACCATCATGCTGGCTTCGTTTCCGTACCCTTTCCTCACAACCATGGAGCCTTCGCCGTGCGCTCCCGTCTGAACCCGTTTTCGCCTTGGCACATCTTGATCCTTTGCGTGAAGCGCCATAAGAATCCTCCTCGCCGAAGAACTGAAGCGGACTATATTCCTGCGCCAGAAATGCGTCAAGCTGGTCGCAGCCGGCGCCGCGAAGCTTAGTTGCGAGCCTCAAGTTTGTGCCACGTCCATACCACGATGTTGACAGGGATTCCGATGTCAACTATGAGTTCTATCGTTGTTGTCCTATTGTGAGAGGACCCGTTACAATTGCTTTGTGCTTTGGACTGCCTCATCCAGTGGATTTGCAGCGCCGTTACGAATGAACATTTAGGTTTGGAGCTTGCATGGGTAAAACGATAACAGAAAAGATCTTAGCCAAAGCTGCAGGTCGAAAGGAAGTTTCACCTGGCGAGTACGTCGAAGTGAGCAGCCGATGCCCCACACCCATGGGGAATTTCGGCAGTCTACGTGGAGGCGTGGAGTTGTGCGTCGAATGGAAGGTCGGAGTTTTCAATCCTCAGCTTATCAGAATTGTGGATGGTCACCTGGGCGCGACGGCTTCGCACAATGCGGCGAGATCGCGACTCGGCGCAAGAAGGTGGGCGAAGGCGGTGGGCGTTCCGGAAGAAAATATCTACACTCTCGGGAGAGCCGGTATCGAAAACATGTTTTCAGCCGCGAGCCACACCCGAGCAGATGGATCAAATCCGCAAAGATCTCTACGATGAGATCTGCAAGAAGCGTTTCTTGACCGACCAGGAGGTTGAAGTATTCTTTCAAACTGGAGCTGAGAAGTCCCCTTTAGGCCACAGCTCACTTCTGAGCCCGGGGAAAGCCGTAAGCCTCAACTATCTTTTTCTGATAGCCTTCCATTTTCGTTAAATGGTCCCAGTCGACT
Source organism: Binatia bacterium (assembly GCA_050735755.1). Classification (GTDB taxonomy): domain Bacteria; phylum Desulfobacterota; class Binatia; order UBA9968; family UBA9968; genus DATMAM01. The sequence continues at coordinate 5,328 of JBOHVR010000836.1, read as the reverse complement.
ATTGAGAGCTTGAGGCCACGCGTCAGCTTTTCCTGCACGGACCCAGGTGTAAGGAACGATGCACCGTAGGGCTCGTGCTGGTCGATGATCTTCTGGCCCTCGGGTGAGCAAATAAACTCCAGCCAGAGAAGTCCCGCGTAGGGATGACTTGCCGCGTTCAAGATCGCCTGGGCTTCGTTGAGCCGCGCAGGCACAGGCTCAAGGATTTTGTAGGCTATGTTGGGGTCTTTGTCTTGTGCTCTTAGTGGCGTGGCCAGATTGGCCCCCACCACCAGGTGATGTTCGCCTGTTTGAAGCAGGATTCGACTCACTCCTCCCCTGATCCATACCGGCTCTTGAGCCGCAAGTTTACGCGCAAAAGCCGCGGTTTTCTCCATGCCCCAAGCGGGAACGAGCGCGGCAATATCCTTGGGACGGATATCGAGGACAAATTTTCTTCCCTTGAATTCTTCTTTGAGGAGGTCTTCCCACGTGTTCGGAAGTTTCTCTGGAGGAAGGTATTTCTTATTGTAAGCGATGACTTGAAAGTCACTGGCGACAACTACGATGTGACGATTGACTGGATCAATCATTTTCAGCGGGATTTGCACCACGCCTTGCTGTGCCATCCCAAGGATATCGAACTTTTTCTGGTACGGCACGTATTCGGGATAAAGATCAAACGCGACGTAATTAACGTCCCAGCTTTTCGCCAAGCCGGCCTTCATCTCCATTAGCATTCGCGTATAGTTTTCCATCCCGGTAATCTCTTCCACCTGTGCGTCGATAAAAGGATACTTCCTTCTAAAGGCCTGGCTCAAAGCCTTCAGGCCCTGCGCATCCAGAGATCCAAAAGCGCGCAGCTTGCCTTCTTTCTTGGCGTTAGCAACAATCTCCTCTCGGCTTGCTGCGAAGACATAGCCTTTTGCTTCAGCTTCCTGCTTGGCTTTGAGCAAAGTTGGGTTTTCAGAGGCCGCTGAGGCATTTGAAGCCGCGATGAACAGACCGAGAACAGTGACGAGACAAGCCGGGAATAAAAGGGCCATCTTTAAATCGCTTCGTGTCATTTTACCCTCCTGATCCTGCTGATCCGATATGCCGTTCGTCCTGAGCTCAGTCGAAAGATGAAGCATCATCAGTATGCGATCCATACCTCAACCGAAACTAACATGCTACCCTTAGCCGTCCAATAGCAACCCACCGTTCGGGTTATATTCGGGGGGACGACAAATGGAGCGACAAAAGGGGTCCCCATTGCCCCTAGCCCATTTCCCCATGTCATCATCGAGTCGTGATGAGGACGACTCCGGCCACCGTCAGCACCGCGCCCAAAACAATCCGTGCGCTGAGCGTTTCCACAGCGCGCAAAAATAAGGCGCTGAAAAGCACAGTGAACAGAGGGGTGGTATTGAGGAGCGGAATCATAGCCGACAGCTCGCCTTGTCCTATGGCGACGAAATTGAGTATCTGGGCCGACATGGCTACAAACGCAGCGCTGACAAAAAACAAAAGACTTGAACGCTCCATGCGGAGGAGCCTGGTTCTTTTAGTCATTACTATAAAAACCAACAGTAGGACGAGCGATGTCGTTGTGACGGTCGCCGTCGCCACAAACGGGTCCGGTAGTAGGTTGAGCCCCTGTTTGCGCAAGCTCTGGGAGATAGCTGAGATCAACGCTGCGCCCAAGGGAAAAGCGATGTCCATGAAGCGCCAATTTGCTTGTCCTTTTTGACCCCAAGAGATAGCCCAGACGCTCGCCACAATCAGGACGGTTCCAGCGTAGACCGCGAAGCCCGGTCGCTCATGCAGGAAGATCACAGCGATCGCCGCGGCAAAGAAAGGCTCGGATCCGCGCAAGGGGCCGGCGCGTGAAACACCAATGCGCGTTATGCCTTCGTAGAACAGAGCTCGCGCAAAAAGAGGCTGGAGACAGCCGCTCACCAAGAAGTAGAGCATGGCAGGTGATTTGACAAAGTGGAGGGAGGAAAAGCTGATAAGGTATATCCAGACGCAGCTCGCGGATACGAGAAAGCTCACCAGCATGGCGGCAAAAATATTAGACGTCCGAGTGCCCAACCGGACCAAGACGGAATCTCCCGCCCAGCCCATGGCTGAAAAGATGGCAACGATTTCAGGCAGCAAAATGCTTGTTCCTCGGTTGGTGAGATTGAAGGCAATCCAGATAATCCGAACCGGCCGTGATTTGCAAGGCGACTAACGGGCGCCTATCAAGTGCGGTTGGAGACAGAAAGAAAGCTTGCATGGTGACTTTGGCTCCGAAGTGTTGCGCTAAAGCCGGACAGTGGTATGCCGTGGCAGAAAAATGCAGCGAGTACTTAGAGAAGGCAGGATCTTTGCCTCTGCCAGACAGGCTACAACTCCGAATGCGCCAATCTAGGCTTCCTACTTTGGGAAACACGACAACGCAGCCCCTCCATGCTACGAGAAATTTCTTGCCAATTTAGGTAGATAGCAATAAAATCACTCGGTGGTCTTGTTTCAGCGGGCCGCAGTCCGTTCATAAGGAAGCAAGCGCTTTTCGTATCCGTGCGAAACGCGCCTTCAGTAACTCTGATCCATGACTGGCATTCTAAAGGCTAACTTGCTTGGAGAATTGCGGAAGCGGTTTGGAATGCTCAAAAAGCTTCCGAAGAGTGAGTCACTTTTTGATCTCGACGATGGGCGCACGCGTTTCTATATCCGATACTCTAAGCGACACTCTCGAAACAGTGCCTTTTACGGTCTAAGGAAAGTCGACCTGAATTTACTCGAAGGCCGATGTGGTGTCTTGTGTTTTCTGTGGGATGACCAGTCTGAACCGCTATTCGTTCCGTTTGCGGAATTCGAGGAGGTATTTGCTGCGTTGCGGCCAGCAAATGATGGACAGTACAAGGTGCAAGTTTACGAACAAGGGAAAGGCACCGAACTGTACATTGCTAACGCTGGACGGTTTAACGTCGAAAGTTATTTGGGCTGGTCTTCGTTGAAATCGTTCGTGAGAAAGCCCACGGTTGTTGTGCCTGAACTCAATCACTGCCAGGTTCAAACGCTTCTCGGTGGGATCGGCGTAGCGAAGGGCTTTGACATTTGGATCCCAACAGTAGATCGCAGGAAGCTTGACTGGCGGCTGACTTCATCATTTGAATGCGTAAAGAGTTTGCCAGCTTCTCTTGTGACCATAATGACAGTTGTTGAAGAGATCGACGTCATTTGGCTCGAACGCGGCCGCAACCGTCCGGCCGCGCTTTTCGAAGTCGAGTATACAACGCCTATTTACTCCGGATTGCTCCGCCTCAATGATGTTCGCTTGCTCCTTCCGACGGACAACATGCGATTGGGAATTGTCTCGAACGATGAGCGTAAGGCAGTTTTTGTCCGTCAACTCAACAGACCAACATTCAAAGCGAGCGGATTGACCGAAGTCTGTACATTTTTAGAGTACGCAAATGTCTATGGTTGGCATGAGAGAATGAGACCTCGCGAGGGACTGCATGCCTAGGCTTGCTGAATACACGCTGTTTGGTGGAACGGAACCGAAACTGAGTCGACTCGGTCTCAGAGGCGTTTGGATGGAACTTCAAGGAGCCCTGACCGCATTCCAGCTCTGTCTCGCTGAGAAGGAAGAGGCAAATAATGGAGCCGCTGTGGGTGCGGTCGTTGATGGTCGCTTGCGGGCAGTCGGCGGATGGGTAAGTAGCCACAAAAGCGGAATCCAATGGACTAAATCCCACGAAGTGAAAGGCACACGGGTCTGTATTGCCGTCAGAGTTCAGTTCGCTGTGTCAGCAGCCAGTGATCTCCTATTTATTGATCTGCAATATCTTTGCGACGAGATCATCGCAGGCTGCATTGATATTGGTGTCATTGTGGTGCCGTCAAACAAGTTAGCTTATTTTCTCACCGATCGCGTCGCGCGGTACAGTGATGCCGTAAAGGCAGTCGAGCGGGCGAGGGCATCCGATCTTCCGTTGGCAGTCCTAGCGCTTGAACACGATGGGCCTGGACCAGCACTCATGAAGCGTCAGACGCGGCAGGGTAAAAAGACAACTTTGTAGGTTGTCAGCGACTCCGACACCTCTGACGAAGAAGAATCAATCGCTATAAACTTACGGCTCACCGCCCTATTTTGGTCGTTACATTCATTACTGCTATTGAGGCGGAGGACCTACATGGCGAAGAAACGTACAGAGGCGGATTTTTACCCGATCGTTGAACGTTGGCTTACGAAAACTTTCCGGTGTTTCAAAACCGCGGTGAACAAGGGTCTCCGTCATGGTCGAATTGACATAAGACGACTTTCGAGTCCGTTTTACTCTCCGTACCTTCGTGCCTGGAACCGGGAACAACGCTTCTCGGCGTTTCCTAGACAACGATTGGATAGGGCGATATTATTTGGGTATGAGCAAGACAACAGACGATCTCCTGAATAATGCCATGCGGCTCTCCACAACCGAACGCGCGGAGCTCGCCGCGGCGCTACTAGCTAGTTTGGACGGGGAGCCTGAAGACGCCGTCGAGGCCCCCTGGGCAGCCGAGATTCAGCGACGCGTTGAGCGCGTGCGAACGGGCGAGGCCAAGGGGCGACCCTGGTCCGAGGTTCGCGAGCGTCTCGAACGTCGTCGAGAATGAGTCAACGCCTCATCGTCCTCGACGAAGCCGAGGAGGAACTGATCGAGGCAGAAAAGTGGTACGAGAGACAGCGCGCTGGTCTTGGTCAGGAGTTTCGCACCGCAATCGACGAGGGCATGGAGCGTCTTCTCAAAGCGCCACTTGCCGCCTCTCCAATCGTCAACATTCCGGCATTCATTGGGTGCCCGGCGAATTTTAGTTAAACGGTTTCCTACTCGATCGTTTTCATCGAACACGGGGAGGATCTCTGGGTTCTTGCTTTTGCCCATCACCGCAGGAGACCAGGCTATTGGCGAGAACGGTTGGAACCGTAGCTGGCTTCCGCTCGTGAGCGGCGCGACGCAGCCAACCGTTGGGTCGAGATGGACGCGGCGGACCGCGCCTCTCACCAAAACACCAGCTAGCACGAAAAACAATAGTCATGCCTCAACCCAAGCGGATCAAGCCGAACGAGCGGATTTCATTTGAGTTAACGAGGCGGGAGCGCGACCTCATTCTCGAGCGCACGTTCATCGACCCACAGATCGAGCACCGCTTGCGCTTGGCCGCAATCTCGGGTTCCAAGTTGGTCGTTAACCTCACACTCGACGACATCGACGAACTAGCCGGCAGTCTGGCCGCTGAAGCGAATCATTGCGACGATCCGAAGACTCGGCGGGCACTCGATACGGTGTACGACCGCCTGGCCAAACTCGAAGCCAGGTACACGGACGACCAGTC
>JBOHVR010000835.1:0-3797 GCA_050735755.1 Binatia bacterium | reverse complement strand
CGCATCGCCCAGCCTGTCTGGCGCAACAAGAGCTTCGTCGAGAGAGGCCGCCTTCTCTATCGCCTCCGCGACGTTGTGATCGATCACGCCGAAAAGATCGCCGATGTCGTTGTCGCAGAAACCGGCAAGCCCCGCGCCGAAGTCTACGGCAACGAGCTGTTCTACGTTTGCGATGCCATGGGTTTCTGGGCGCGCAACGCCGCCCGCTATCTCAGAGCGCAAAAAATTCGTCCCCACCTGCTGAAAAACAAGAAAGCCCTTTCCATGTACGAGCCCATGGGGGTGGTCGGCATTATCAGTCCGTGGAACTTCCCGTTGGTTCTAACGTTAGGCGATGCCATTCCGGCTCTGGCGGCGGGCAACGCGGTCGTAATCAAGCCTTCGGAGCTGACCCCGTTGTCTGCGCTTCTCGTCGCCGATCTGATAACGAAGGCCGGGTTCCCTCCGGATCTCTTTCAGGTGGTTGTGGGATACGGCGACACGGGACAGCATTTAACCGACCATGCCGACATGATTTCCTTTACCGGCAGCGTCGCAACCGGCAAAAAGGTCCTGCAGCGCGCGGCCCAGCGGCTCATCCCGGTTAGCCTGGAGCTGGGCGGCAAAGACGCCATGATCGTGCTGAAAGACGCGAACCTGGAGCGCGCGGCCAACGCCTGCGTTTGGGGAGCGCTCATGAATTCCGGCCAGGTGTGCACTTCCATTGAACGTGTTTACGTGGAAGCGGGCGTATACGACGAATTTGTTCACAGCGTGGTCGCAAAGGTGCAGGCCTTGCGCCAGGGGCCCGGCAATGGCGACGCCGAGCTGGGCAGCATGAGCTCGGCGGAGCAACTGGAAAAAGTCGAAGCTCAGATCGCCGATGCGCGGAAAAAAGGCGCGGCCGTTTTGACCGGAGGGCGGCGCCGCCCCGATTTGCCGGGACTCTTCTTTGAGCCTACAGTGCTCGTGGGAGTGAGCCACGAGATGTCGGTCATCAAGGAAGAAACGTTTGGTCCCGTCATTCCCATTATGAAAGTGAATGACCGCGACGAAGCTCTCCGGTTGGCCAATGACTCTCGCTACGGCCTTGACGGCAGCGTTTTCACCCGCGACCGGAAACAGGCGCTGGAGTTAGCCGAGAAACTCCAGGCCGGCTCCGTTTGTATTAACGACGGTCTGGTCAACTTCGTTATCTTGAATGCCCCCATGGGCGGAATAAAAGAGAGTGGAATCGGCAAACGCCACGGCGCCGAAGGAATTCGCAAATACTGCCATCAGAAAACTATCGTCATCGATCGGCTCGGCTTGAACACGGAGTTTAACTGGTTTCCTTCGACGCCGCAAAAAACTGCCTGGCTGCGCCGGGGTCTGAGCCTGCTATTCCGCTCCGGGTGGAAAAACAAGCTGCGCGCCCTGGCTCGCCGACCCTAGCAAACGGTTCGACACCCAACCCCGGCCGCCGGCACGAATCTAAGGCCGGCGAAACACGCGCCTTGCTACCGGATCTCGAATTGCGACGGTAATTTTTACTTTTCACTTTTGCTTTTTACTTTCTTAGTCGCTTGCAGATCCGGGCTGATTTAACTAACAATGGGAGACCCCCAGTTCGCCAAAGGAGATCTATCTATGCCCAAGGACCTGCAGGGATTTCTGGCCCGCGAAGAAGAAGCCAGGCCCGGATCGGTTATCCGGGTTAAGGAGCACATCGACGCGAATCGCTTCGAGACCATCGCTTTTTTGAAAAAGCTCGAGATGCACGGGGAAGAACGGATGGTCCTGTTCGAGAATGTTCCGGCATTGAACGGAAATCCTTCGCCCTTCCCGCTTTTCTATAACCCGTTCATCACCCGCCAGTTCTGCGCCGATGCGCTCGGCATGGGAGAGGTAAAATCGAGCATGGAGCTGAGCCTGGAAGTCTCGGCGCGAGAGCTGCAAAAGGGAGAAACCGAAACCATCCCTCCAGAGCGGGCGCCGTGCAAGGAGGTCGTGGTCCGGGGCGCCCAGGTCGACCTGCGCAAGTTTCCGATTCCGGTGCATCACAAAGACGACGCCGGCCCCTATTTCACGATGGCCTGCGCCATGAAAGGCGTCCACGCGGATTTCTATGACATTACGTTTACCAAGAACATGTATTACGCGCCGCGCCGGATGAGCTTTTCCGCGCACCCCCATCACCATCTGGAGGCGATGGTGCAGGAATACGAAAAGGAGAACAAGCGCGCGCCCGTGATCGTGATCTTGGGACACCATCCCGCTTTTTATCTTTCAAGCTGCTGCATGACTCCTTTCGGCAACGACGACTATCTCACGGCCGCCGCCTTTCTCCAGGAGCCGCTCCGGCTCACGCCTTCCGAAACCTGGGGCGAGAAATTTCTCGTCCCCGCGGATGCGGAAGTCATTATCGAAGGCGAGGTTCCCCCGCACGTGCGCGAGTCACAAAATCCTTTTGGCGAGATCCTGGGCTATTACCAGGGCGAAATGAAGGTTCCGGCCATCGAGGTGACGGCCATCACGCACCGGAAAAAAGCGATCGTCCAGGATTTTTGGCCGGGGCAATTGGATCATTGGAACCTGGGCAGCATACCCAAGGAGGGCAGCGTCTATAACGTGATCAAGAAGAATGTCCCGGGAATCAAAGGCATCCATCTTCCCGCCTCCGGCTGCGGCCGCCTCATCTGCTACATCTCCATCAAGAAAGAATTCGACAACGAGCCGCGCAAGGCGGCCATGCAGGCCTTTGTCGAGATGCCTAATCTGAAACTGTGCGTTATCGTCGACGACGATATCGATGTCTTTAACGAGCGCGATGTGATGTGGGCGGTCAGCACGCGCACCCGCTGGGACACCGACCTGGAGGTTATTCGCAAAGTCCAAAGCTTTCGCGGGTGGCTGGGCGACGCCGTCGCGATCATCGATGCGACGAAGCCTTTGCAGGGAGAATTCCCCAAGCGTAATGCGCTCGTCGAGGACGCGTTGCAGCGCGTCGATGTCAGCAAGTATCTTAAGAGATGAGGCGGAACATGGCGGACGAGATTCGATTCTACTACAAAGCCACCTGAACGACTTGCCGCAAAGCAAGAAGTTTCTTGCAGGCAAAAGGGGTCAAGCTCGCGGAAAGAGAATACGGCAAGAAGCCTCTGACCGAGAACGAGCTAAGAGAGATCATCGGGGACGGCCCGATCACAGACTTCCTCAACACTCGCACGCCGCTTTACCGGGAAAGAAACATGAAAGCCAAGCCGCCGGCCAAGGATGAAGCGATCAAGCTGATGCTGAGGGACCAGAATCTGCTGAAGCGGCCGGTGCTGATAAAGGGGCGCAAGAAAGTGACGGGCTTCGACGAAAAAGCGGTTAAGGAAATGCTCTGACAGCCGCGCTTTCGCAGTTTCGCGTTTTAGGTTTAGGGTCTGAGAAATAATAAAGTTAACAACTGCATTGTCACGCGAGTATCTGTCATCCTGAGCGACGCGAAGGATCTCGGTCGAGATTCTTCGCTCCGCTACGCTGCGTTCAGAATGACTGGATAATTCTTCACCGAGCCCTAACACGAAACTCGAAACTTAAGACTCGCAACTCGACTCAATCTTTTGCCGCGGCCTTCATCCCCGCCGCGCGCGCGAAACTGCCTTCCGGTGAAGTCTCTTGATAAATTTTCGCCCCGGCGCGCCTGAATTCCTCGGCCTTTTCTTTCATTCCTGCCTGCAGAGCCGCTTGTTCGTCCATTCCTCTTTCGGCCGCATAGTCGCGCACGTCTTGCGTGATCTGCCTGGAACAAAAATGCGGCCCGCACATCGAGCAAAAATGCGCTAATTTCG
>JBOHVR010000834.1:0-6716 GCA_050735755.1 Binatia bacterium | reverse complement strand
GCATCTGGGACACAAAGCTCTGTTGCGCCGCGTCGTGGACGAAGCCAAAAAACTGGGCGGGCGGTCTGTGGTTCTGACTTTTGAACCTCACCCGCTGAAGGTCTTGGCCCCATCCCGCGCCCCGCGTCTGATTTTGAACCATAAGGATAAAATTTTACTGCTGCGCGATTGCGGAGCGGACGTTGTCATCATGCAAAATTTTGATGCCGAGTTTGCGCACATCGAAGCGAAAAACTTTGTGGACCAGTTTCTTGTCGGCCGACTAGGGGTGCGTCAGGTTTGGGTGGGGAAGGATTTCGCCTTCGGAAGGGACAAGAAAGGCCGGGTTCAACAGCTGGTTCAATGGGGCGCGGCAAATGGGTTTGAAGTGGGGGTCATGGACCCCGTGATCGTGGACGGAGAGCGCGTCAGCAGCAGCCGCATTCGGCAACTCATTGAAGCCGGCGACGTTGGCAAGGCGAATCGTCTTCTGGGACGAAGCCATTTCCTCTCTGGCCGCGTCGCTACCGGCCATCAACGGGGGAGGGCTCTGGGATTTCCGACGGCGAACATTGTGAGCCGCACCGAGATGATCCCCGCAAGCGGCATCTACGCAACTTTACTGGAAGTCCATAAGCGGCAGTGGTCGAGTGTGACGAGTATCGGTTACAATCCGACGTTCGGACCCGGACCAAAGACAATCGAATCCCACGTTTTGGATTTTTCCGATAATTTATATGGTCAAACCGTGCGGCTCCACTTTGCCGCGAGGATCCGGGAAGAGAGAAAATTCTCATCTGCGGAGCTTCTCGTCGCTCAAATGCAGAAGGACGTGGTTGCAGCGCAAGAAATTCTCGCTGCTGGCGAGGCATTGGAAGCTGTCGGCACAGCGGACTAACCTTTTTCATGTTCTTACGTTTCTTCAGGGTTGAGCCAGATGACGAAGGGTGCCGGCTGGATTCTTTTCTGGCGCGGCATCTGCGAGATTCTGTCCTGGGAGACAGTCTAAGCCGCTCCTCGGCGCAAAGGTTGGTCGTTAGGGGACAGGTCCGGCTCAACGGTCGTCAGGCGAAGGCGAGCACGCGGCTACGTCCTCGCGACTTACTCGAAGTCGAATGGACGCAGGCGCGTGAGCCCTTGTTGGAAGCCGAGCCGCTTCCGCTCGACGTCATTCATGAGGACGAAGACTGCATCGTGGTGAACAAGTCTCCCGGAATGGTCGTTCATCCGGCGGCCGGGAACCCTAACAGGACTCTGGTCAATGCCCTTCTCCACCATTGCGCGGATCTGCGCGGGGTTGGGGGAGAAAAGCGCCCGGGCATCATCCATCGTTTGGATAAGAATACTTCTGGAATCATGGTGATCGCCAAGCACGGGGAAGCCTATAATCGTCTGGCGGCGCAATTCAAGCAACGGACAGTCAGCAAGGAATATATTGCCATCGTGTGGGGCAGACCGGAGGGGAAGGGCGGCGTTATCAATCGACCCATTGGCCGTCATAAAATAGACCGCAAAAGGATGTCGAGCAAGAGTGTCTTCGCTCGCGTACGGGACGCCGTAACGCAATGGCAGGTGGAAGAGTTCTTCACAGCGGAAGCCCGGCGGAACCAACGGTTAAGGGTAAGCTTGTTGCGCGTAAGACCCTTCACCGGCAGGACACATCAGATCCGGGTACATCTCGCCGACGAAAAACTTCCCATTGTGGGAGATTCAATCTATGGTTTGAGGAGCTCTGTCTTGTTGCGCCTTAAGAATGAGGGCTTGAACCCTCCGTGCCTGGCTGATTTTTCGCGGCAGGCTTTGCATGCGGAGAAATTGTGCTTTCAACACCCGCGGTCGGGTGCAGCCATGGAATTTCACGCGCCGCTTTTCGGTGACATGAAAGAGCTCCTAGATCGCTTGCGAGCGAAAGAAAGGCTCTCTATCGCGGAGAAAGACGCTGGGGGGATTGACAAGGGAATCGCTTTTTCCTAAATTTATGAGCGTAAGCGACGTAGCAACTAATCCCAAATCACAAGCCACTCTGGTTATTCATCCACGGTATCCGACCTCAACGGTTAATTTGGACTCCAAAGACAAAACTCAGCGGTGTGGCCTTAGGTTCCTTGAAAGCCGTCCGCAATCCCGTCGGACTGCGTTCAAGGCTGCTGGACTCTTCTAATTTTCTTCCTTGCAGAGACCTACTGAGCAAGGATCAGTCTTAGAATTCCAGAGCTTGCGGGTTAAACAAGAATACGCTTGTGACGATGAATTGAAAGGAGAGGTCGATCTATGGTCGGAGTAAGGAATCGAGCCGAGTCCGAAGATGGAGAGGAAACCGGGCTCAACCTGAAATCTCTGAAAGAGAAAAAGATCAACGAGCTGGCTTTGATGGCGCGGAACTTCAGCATCGAGAACGCCGCGAACATGCGCAAGCAGGAGCTGATGTTTGCGATCCTGCAAGCCCAGGCAGAAAAGAACGGTTACATTTACGGAGAAGGAGTCCTGGAAACGCTTCCTGACGGCTTCGGGTTCCTTCGGGCTCCGGATTACAACTACCTTCCCGGGCCTGACGACATCTATGTCTCTCCCAGCCAAATCCGTCGTTTTAACCTACGCACCGGAGATATCGTCTCCGGCCAGATCCGGCCCCCGAAAGAAGGCGAGCGCTATTTCGCGTTATTGAAGGTCGAGTCCATCAACTACGAGGACCCGGAACGTGCGCGGGACAAGATCCTCTTCGACAATCTGACGCCGCTTTTTCCTAATCAACGCCTGAGCCTGGAATACCGACCCGACGAATACACGACGCGAATTGTGGACTTGATGACGCCGATTGGAAAAGGCCAAAGGGGCTTGATCGTGGCGGCGCCGCGGACCGGAAAAACCATGATGCTGCAGAACCTTGCGAAGGCGATTGCCCACAATCATAGCGAAGTGGTTCTGATTGTGCTTCTCATCGATGAACGGCCGGAAGAAGTCACCGACATGCAGCGCTCCGTTGAGGGAGAAGTCGTGAGCTCAACATTCGACGAGCCCGCCACCCGTCATGTGCAGGTCGCGGAGATGGTCATCGAAAAGGCGAAACGTTTGGTCGAGCACGGCAAAGACGTGGTAATTTTACTCGACAGCATTACGCGGCTCGCGCGCGCCTATAACACGGTTGTTCCTCCGAGCGGTAAGATCTTATCCGGCGGCGTGGACTCCAACGCGTTGCACAAACCGAAAAAATTCTTCGGCGCCGCCCGCAATATTGAAGATGGCGGCAGCCTCACGATCATTGCTACCGCCCTGATCGATACCGGCAGTCGAATGGACGAAGTGATTTTCGAGGAGTTTAAGGGAACCGGCAATATGGAAGTTCATCTCGATCGACGCTTGATGGACAAGAGAGTATTTCCCGCGATCGATATCAACAAATCCGGCACACGAAAGGAAGAGCTTTTGATCGCCAGGGAGGACCTCAACAGGATATGGATTTTGCGCAAAGTGCTGTCTCAGCTCAATACCGTGGAAGCCATGGAGTTCTTGCTTGATAAGGTCCATGGGACTAAAAATAACAAAGAGTTTCTCGAATCGATGAGCCAGTGAATTATTGCCTGCCAGCAACCCGGACCCCGGGGCGATCCACCTTTCCTTGCGCGATCATTGCATTTTTGCTAGAAACGTTAAGCTTTCGCATATTGCTATAGGATAGAATTGTGACTGAAATTTCCATGAAACAACTGTTGGAGGCCGGAGTTCATTTCGGGCATCAGACAAGCCGGTGGAATCCGAAGATGAAGCCCTATATCTTTGGGGCTCGCAATGGGATTCACATCATCGATCTGCAACAAACCGTGACGATGTTCAAAGACGTTTATGGCGTGGTGCGCGATCTTGCCGCAGGAGGAGGGCATATCCTCTTTGTCGGAACCAAGAAGCAAGGCCAGGATGCGATCCGTGAAGAGGCCACGCGTTGCGGCATGTCGTACGTGCACAATCGCTGGCTCGGAGGAACCCTGACGAATTTTCAGACGATTCGCGCGAGTATCGAACGCTTACGCAAGATCGAAGAGATGGAGAACGATCCGAAGATCGTCGAGGCTCTCACCAAAAAAGAGATGCTCGGACTCAGGCGGGAAAAAGAGAAACTGGAAAAGACGCTCGGCGGTATCAAGAACATGAGAAAACTTCCCGAAGCGATTTTTGTCATCGATCCCGACCTGGAGGAGATTGCTGTTTACGAGGCGAGAAAACTAGGGATTCCCGTCGTCGCCGTGATCGATACCAATTGCGATCCCGATTTGGTGGACTATAAAATACCCGGCAATGACGATGCGATTCGAGCCGTCCGGCTTTTCTGCGCTGCGATGGCGGAAGCCGTATTGGAAGGCAAGGCACTTCTCGAGCAGGCCGCTGCGGGAAGGGAAAAAGAGGAAGGGCAAGCGCTTCAGGGGGCTCATGCGACGCCTGACCCGCCAGTGGCGGAAAGCAGTGTGGGGAGAACGTAATCGATGGACGTAAGCGCCTCTGCGATTAAGGACCTGCGGGAGAAGACGGGGGCCGGCTTCATGGACTGCAAGAAGGCTTTGGCCGAGTCAGCGGGAGACGTGGATGCGGCGGTAGATTATTTGCGCCGCAAGGGTCTTGCGGCCGCGGCTAAAAAAGCAGGCCGTGCTGCCGCTGAAGGTTTAGTCGGTGCCTATATTCATGCCGGAGGAAAAATCGGCGTACTGATCGAGCTTAATTGTGAGACCGATTTTGTCGCGCGCACGCCTGAATTTCAAACTTTGCAAAAGGACTTGGCGATGCAGATCGCTGCCGGCAATCCGAAATACATCGCAAAGGAAGACGTGCCGGAGCCCGAGATCCGGAGAGAGCGGGAAATCTACCGCGGTCAATCGTTGGATTCGAGAAAGCCGGAATCCGTGATCGAGAAGATCGTTGAAGGGAAACTGACGCGGTACTACTCAGAGGTGTGCTTATTGGACCAGCCGTTTATCAAGGATCCGGACAAAAAAGTCAGTGATCTGATTCGCGAGGCGATTGCGCGCCTGCAGGAAAACATCGTGGTTCGACGCTTTGTTCGCTATCATCTTGGGGAGGATCTAGAGCCCTAAACCAATCGGCGCTTTGGATTGAATGTCACACGCTGGCCTCAAATACAGAAGAATCATACTGAAGGTTACCGGGGAAATCCTGGCTGGGGCTCAGCGGTACGGTATTGATAGCTGCATGGTCCGCGGCTTCGCGGAGGAGATAAAAGAAGTCCACGATATCGGCTGTGAAATGGCCCTGGTGATCGGTGGGGGTAACATTTTCCGTGGTCTTGAGGGCACTGAGGAGGGAATGGAGCGAGCCACCGCGGATACGATGGGAATGCTCGCCACGGTGATTAACAGTTTAGCGCTGCACGACGCCCTGGAGAAAATCGGCGTTTCCACCCGGGTCATGTCCGCGGTTGAGATGCGGCAGGTAGCGGAGCCTTACATTCGGAGGCGCGCAACCCGGCATTTGGAAAAAGGCCGGGTCGTTTTGCTTGCCGGAGGAACGGGCAACCCTTACTTTACCACCGATACGGCAGCAAGCCTACGAGCTATGGAGGTTGGCGCGGAGGTAATTTTGAAGGCCACCAAAGTAGACGGCGTGTACGATGCCGATCCTCTCAAACATCAAGGGGCGAAGCGATACGGAGAGCTCAGCTATATCGAAGTTCTGAACAGGGAGCTCAAGGTTATGGATTCGACGGCAATTTCTCTTTGCATGGATAATCGCCTTCCCATCATTGTCTTCAACATCATGGAAAAGGGGAATATCAAAAGAGTGGTCCGAGGTGAGGAGATAGGGACACTCGTCAGTATGGGGAGTAGATGAACGAAGCTTTTTTCACTGACCTCCAAAAAGAGGTGGAAAAAGCAGTTGTTGCTTTCCGCAAGGACCTTTCTAAGATAAGAACCGGAAGAGCCTCAACGGCCCTCTTGGAAGGCGTCACGGTGGATTATTACGGCACCGCGACCCCCCTTAACCAGCTCGCAACTCTTTCCGCGCCCGAACCGCGGCTTCTGGTCGTTCAGCCTTACGACCGGGGCTCGATCGGTAACATTGAAAAAGCCATTCTCAAGGCGGACCTGGGACTGAATCCAACCAATGACGGGAAATTGATCCGGATTCCCATCCCGGAATTGACAGAGGAGCGGCGCAAGGAGTTGGTCAAACACGTGAAGAAGGTCGCTGAAGAGTTTCGCATCTCGGTGCGCAATCACCGGCGCATCGCAATCGAGAAGCTCAAGGAGATGAACAAAAAGAAAGAGATCACGGAGGATGATCTCAAACAATCTCAAGAGCGAGTGCAAAAAATAGCCGACGATTTTATCAGTCGCATCGAGAAGGTGCTGAAGGCCAAAGAAGACGAGATTATGGAGGTCTGAGGCCTCAGCCCGTCCCTCCTGAAAACCTGCCGAGTCAATGAACCTTAGGGGCCTAGACAGGAGCCGGTTACCCAGGCATGTGGCTATTATTATGGACGGCAATGGACGCTGGGCTCTGTCGCGCGGCAAAAGCCGTCTTGTAGGGCATCGACGGGGCACGAGTTCGGTTCGGGCCGTAGTGGAGACGAGCCGCAAGCTCGGCATTCCGTTCCTTACCCTTTATGCTTTCTCCACGGAAAACTGGTCACGCCCGGAAGAAGAGGTCCGGGCCTTAATGAGACTTCTCCGCGGCTATTTGGTTTCCGAGAGGCCCAAGATGATGCGTTACGGAATTCGGCTCCTCAGCAT
>JBOHVR010000833.1:0-6780 GCA_050735755.1 Binatia bacterium | reverse complement strand
GGCCGAGGCCATGAAGCATGTATTTGCCGACCGGGCCCGATATCTCGGCGATCCCGACTTTGTCAAGATCCCCACCGCAAAACTCCTGTCAAAGCAGCGGGCGGACAAGATACGCAGCAAGATCTCGCCGGTGCGCACTCATGGCCCGGAGTTTTACGGGCCGATCTCCGTTCAGCCCGAGAAAGGAGGCACGACCCATTTTAGCGTTCTGGATGGCGCCGGAAACGCGGTCGCCTGCACCGTGACGATCAATACTCGATTCGGATCTAAAGTCGTGGCGCCGGGGACAGGGATCATTCTTAACAACGAGATCGACGATTTCTCCATTCAGGCGGGCACGCCCAATACCTATGGCCTCATTGGGGTCGAGGCAAACGCGATTCAGCCCAAGAAGAGACCGTTGAGCAGCATGACCCCTACCATTATCATCGAAAACGATAGGCCGATGCTGATCGTCGGCGGAGCCGGGGGACCGCGTATCATCAACGCAGTGTTACAAACGATTCTCAACATTGTGGATTTTCGCATGCCGGTGGATAAAGCGGTGGAAGCCGCGCGTATCCACCACCAATGGGTTCCGAACCAACTCTCTGTGGAGCCTGGAATTCCCGCGGAGACGCGCTTATCCCTGGAACGGAGAGGACATGCGCTAAGAGAAAGAGACGGCTTGGGAGTCGTGCAGGCGCTGGTAGCGCGGAATGGGAAGTTAGCGGGTAAGGCCGACCCGAGAAAGCAAGGAAGAGAAGGGCAATAGCGACTTTCATTTTCGATGAAACTTGTAAAACATTCTTACGACGTGATCTGTCCCTAGCATGTCCAGCCAACGGTAAAAGGGAGGGAAGGTTTTGGAGCGATCCAGGCATTCGTGGCGCGACATGGGAAGGTAGCGGGCAACGCCGACCCGAAAAAGAAAAAGATAGAGCCGGTGGTGATTTCATTTGGGATTAAAGTTGTAAAAAATTGTTACAGTCGACTTAATAAGTTCCTTGTGTTTATCACCAGCCAACTTTGTCTAGATGTAAGTTATGAAAAATAGGTCTTTTTTTTCGTTCAATCCAACTTTAACTCCAATCCGGTCTTTCTTCGTAACCGCAGGGAGTGTCAGATAAGTTTACAGCCGCGCAAAAATTTCGCCTGACGTTGATCTTCCTAACATCCAGTTTTAACTCAATAATCTCATCGCATGCCGACGCGGCATCTGATTTGCCTAGAACGGACGATCCCAAAATTTGTTAGTCGAAGGAGAAAGCGCGATGAAACATAGACTGCGGAGCATCATAATCCCTGCGGTAATCGGCCTGCTTCTTTCCGGTTGTAGCGAGATGACCGCTGTCAGGGTCGGGTCCGATTCCGCCCGAACTCCTGTGACCGGGTCCGCAGGGGGAGAAAACTCGCAAAACGCCATGTCAAAGCTTGAACGTTGTGACCAATCTCTCGGCACGCTGGCTGTTGTCGAGGACCAGGCGTCGCCTTGGTACTATCGTCTCACCCACGAGTATAAGCTTCCTTCGACGGTCCCATTGATTCGGCTGCTAGTGCAACAGTCCAACTGCTTCGTAGTTGTTGAACGAGGGCGTGGACTAGGGCAGATGCAAATGGAGCGCGCGCTGCAGCAAACGGGCGAGTTGCGCGGGGGTAGTAATATGGGCCAGGGTCAGATGGTTGCCGCGGACTACGCCATGACGCCAATGATTACTTTCAGCCAAAAGGGCACGAGCGGCGTCGGCAGTGCATTAAGCGTGCTTCCGTACGGCATGGGTGTGCTGGGATCATTGGCGGGGAGCCTGAGAACGAATGAAGCCTCGACGACGCTCACCTTAGTCGATAGCCGCTCAGGTGTGCAGCTGGCGGCTGCCGAGGGATCTGCGGCGAACACCGATTTTTCGGCATTTAGTGGGGTGTTCGGTTCGGGCGCCGCTGGTAGTGTGGGCGGGTACACCAACACGCCCGAGGGTAAGGTACTCGCCGGAGCTTTTGCCGATGCCTACAACCGTCTGGTCGTTGCCGTGAGAAACTACAAGGCCCAGGAAGTCAAGGGCGGATTAGGGACGGGCGGCGCGTTGGGTGTGCAAGGCGGCACGACGCCCGCTTCCAAAGCACTTGAAACTCCCATAGCCACGCCCGCGCCAACGCCTGCGGCCAAACCGATACCTCCTAGACCTGCAGTTAAGCCAGCGCCGCAAACCGCGCCTAAAAGTTACTGAGGCAGTCACATTGAGTTTGGGTCTGAGCAGCGGAGCCCGGACTGGGTTACCCCAGCCGGGCTTTTCTTTCTCGGCTATTAAGAAATGAGGTTCGTTCGGGTTTAGTGCGGGTAGTACTATCCCGGTTACCCTGAGGCTCTCGAAGGGTGACCTCGACCAGCAACCGAGTCCTTCATCCCAATCTGCCTGTTCGGAGCCCTTCGACGCTCTCAGGGCGAACGGAATTAATTATCTCAGTTGGTAGAGAGCATCGTTCACCCACTCGAAATCCTGAAGGATCAGAAGTGATTTCCTCTGCAGAATCCTGACGGCAAGTTCTGCTATCATCCAACGCGGCCTGCCAGCCAAGTGACGAAGCTTCCCACCCATTTAGTCAGTAAGCTCGAATCGTCGATTGAATTGCCCGTTTGCATTCAATACCATGAATACAGGTCTGTTTATTTGGGAGGTTTCCGTGAGAAGTCTTAATCTGTGGAAAACTGCAGCGGCGATTCTAATGGGCATTCTGTGGACCATTCCGTCCTGGGGCCAGACGAACCCCGATCCGAAGCTCGTTGAGGGAGCGAAAAAGGAAGGCGCACTGGTTTATTTCACCACGATGACTCTGGATCAGAGCAAACAGGTTGTGGATGAGTTTGAGAAGAAGTACCCGTTTCTAAAAGTAACTCTTTTCCGCACGGGCGGCGGGCCTCTTCTTAACAAGATCTTGACTGAGTCGCGGGGTGGGCGCCATGCCTGGGACGTGGTTGTGGGGCGGGGGGAAATGGTCATGCCACTGACCGAGCGAAAGCTTCTAGCCTCCTACCGGTCTCCTGAGAGCAAAATGATTGATGCGCAGCTTGTTGACAAGGAAGGTTTGTGGACCGCGTATTACGTCAACAGTTATGTTCTCGGATGGAATACCAATCAGGTAAAGAAAGAAGACGTGCCAAAATCCTATGAAGCTTTGCTCGACCCCAAGTGGAAGGGCGGCAAGATTTCCGTAGACACCGAGGCCTATGGAATGGTGGAAGGTCTCAAGAGGGCGTGGGGAAAAGAGAAAGCGGTCGCTTACTTTAAAAGGCTTGCGGCCCAAGACCCGGTGGTAAAGCGAGGCAACACCGAGAGGGTGCAACTCGCGGTGGCCGGCGAATATGCTCTCATCATAGCCTACAATCAGACCATCCAGAGAATGACTTCGCGAGGAGCGCCTATTGACTGGCTTCCTCTAGAACCAGTTGTGACCCAGGTTAATCCGGTCATGTTGGGATCGAAAGCTGCGCATCCCAATGCGGCGCGCTTGTTCTATGATTTTATTCTTTCCAAAGAAGGGCAGGAGATGCTGAGAGGGATGCAGCGCATTCCTGTGCGAAAAGACGTGGAGCCCGACCCGCCGCGGCTTTTCCGGGGCTTCAAATATGTCATCGAGAATCCTGAAGACTACAAAGATTTCGACGCCACCGTGAAGCAATACCTCGAAATCTTTAAACTGCGATAATGACCGCAGCGCTTGGCGCCATGCGCTTTGCGCAAAGCGACTATGAGTGGAACGGGTTTTTAAGCATGATTGTCTGCTCGCGGTCGGGACCCACCGAGATCAGGATCATCTCAGTCTGAAGAATCTCTTCTAATCGCCGAACATAGCGTTGCGCTTGTGCGGTCAGTTCGGCGAGCCGGCGGGCGTGAGAGATCGGTTCTTGCCATCCATCAAAGTCTTCATAGACCGGCTCAGCTTTCTCCATCACCCGCAGGCTGGCGGGAAACTCTTTATAAATCTTTCCATTGTAGCGATAAGCCGTACAGATGCGGATCTGTTTAAAGCCCGTCAGGACGTCCAGTTTCGTGAGCGCGATGCCGGTAATTCCGTTGATGCGAACGGCGTGACGCACCCCGACGGCATCAAACCAGCCACAGCGTCGCGGCCTGCCGGTTGTTGAGCCGTACTCGTCGCCATCCTGCTTGAGCTTTCTGCCTTCCGGGCCGCGCAGCTCCGTGGGAAACGGGCCGCTGCCGACGCGGGTCGTATAAGCTTTGGATATGCCGACGGTGCGATGGATGCTCTGGGGGCCGACCCCGGCGCCCGTGCATACTCCGCCAGCCACGGTATTGGATGACGTGACATAGGGATAAGTACCATGGTCCACGTCCAGCAGAGTGCCCTGCGCGCCTTCGAATAGAACTTTTTTCCCGTCCCGCATCGCGCGGTAAAGTAAGAGCTCAGTATTAGTCACGTACTTCTTAAGTTCTTGCCGATAGCCACAGTAGGTTTTATGAATTTTTTTAAAATTTAGCGTTTTTTCTTTGAGAATGGCTTTGAGATAGATGTTTTTTTCTGCGATGTTGTAGGTGAGCTTTTTGCGGAAGGTCTGCTCCTCGAGCAGATCGATGAAGCGGATGCCGGTGCGCGCGATCTTATCCTCATAGGCCGGACCGATGCCTCTTCCGGTCGTGCCGATCTTCCCCTTGCCCCGGAGACGCTCGCGAGCGAGGTCGATTGCCTTATGATACGGCATGATCACGTGGGCTTCCTCGCTGATCTGCAGCATCGAGTCCTCCGCCAGATAGCCGTGTTCCTTGAGTTTCTGAATCTCGTCCAGTAGCACTTCGGGGTCGACGACGACGCCATTGGCAATAACGCAGAGTTTGCTGGGATGAAGCGCGCCGGAAGGAATCAGATGAAGGATCGTCTTCTGACCGTTGACCACGAGCGTGTGGCCGGCGTTGTTGCCGCCCTGGAAGCGCACAACGATGTCGGCGTCTCGGGCAAAGAGATCGACAATCTTTCCTTTGCCCTCGTCACCCCACTGGGCGCCGATAACGGCTACGTTGGCCATTTGCTATTTTAGATTTTGGATTTTCGATTTTAGATTCAATCCAAAATCCCAAATCTAAAATCCACAATTCGGCTCACAGTTTCACCAGGGTTGCCGAGACGATATTGGAGAGATTGCGCAGCTCGTCGAGAGTCTCTTTCGGGATCGCGTCATCGATATGAAATAGGGAGATTGCCATCCCGCCTATTTTTTCCCGCCCCAATTCCATGGCGGCGATGTTGATCTTGTTTTTACCTAAAAGGGTTCCGACGGCGCCTACCACACCGGGCACGTCGCGATTGTGCAGAATCAAAATGTACCCGTCCGGAACGGCCTCGAGATAGAAGTTGTCGATCTTGACGATGCGAGGATTGTTGCTGCCGAAAACGGCGCCCTCGACTTCAATAGTTCTCTCCTGGGTTTTGGCAATGACTTTGATGGAGCTGGCGAAATCCATGGGGCGGCTGCTTTTGGATTCAATGATGTTGATGCCCCTTTCGCGCGCGATCAAAGGAGCGTTTACATAGTTCACGCTGGATTCCATAACCGGCGTCAGAATTCCTTTCAGGACCGCCAGGGTCAGCGGGGCCACCGTGTAATTGGTAACTTCGCCGCCGTACTCGACATGAACTTCCTTGGGTAACCGGCCGAACATCTGCACCTGCAGGCTTCCCAACTTTTCTCCGAGACTGAGATAAGGCCGGAGAAGGTTGAGAAGCTCAGGGCTGACGGAAGGAACATTCACCGCGTAACGGACGATTCCGCGCTGCAGAAAATCGACGATCTGCTCGCAAACGGCGATCGCGACATTGAGCTGCGCCTCATCGGTGGACGCTCCCAGGTGCGGGGTGGCGATGACGTGATCCGACTGCAGCAGGGGATGATTGGGCGATGGCGGCTCTTCGACAAAGACATCGAGGGCCGCGCCGGCCACCTTGCCCGAGCGCAGCGCTTCGAGCAAATCGTTTTCATCGACGATGCCGCCGCGCGCGCAGTTGATGATGCGCACGCCGTCTTTCATCTGGGCAAAGGCCGCGCGATTGATCAGACCGCGCGTCTCCTCGGTCAAAGGCACGTGGACCGTGATGAGGTCCGAGCGCGTGAAAATCTCCTCGAGACCGACGAGTTCGGTTCCCAACTGCGCCGCCGCCTCGGGTAGCACGAAGGGATCATAAGCGATCACTTTCATGCGCAACCCCTGGGCGCGCTCGGCGACAATGCGCCCGACATTGCCGATGCCGATGATTCCCAGAGTCTTATTGCACAACTCCACTCCCATGAATTTGTCGCGCTTCCACTGCCCAGACTTGAGCGAAGCAACGGACTGGGGGATGTGGCGCGCGAGGGATAACATGAGTGTAATCGTGTGCTCTGCGGTCGTCACGTTGTTCCCGCCGGGCGTGTTCATGACGACGATTCCCTTTTTGCTCGCCGCTTCGACGTCCACGTTCTCCACGCCGACGCCGGCGCGGCCGATGACCTTGAGACTGTCCGCGGCTTCCAGCACAGCGGCGGTGACCTTCGTTCCGCTGCGAATGACCAAGCCATCATAATCGCCCAAGGTTTGCTTCAGCTCGGGCGCGTTGAGACCGGTTTTGACCGTGACTTCAAATCCGGCCTTTTTAAGAACATCCAGTCCTTGGGACGCGAGCGAGTCGCTTACGAGGATTTTCATTTCTATTTCACCCTGCCGTTTTCAAGTCTGAGGATGCAAGATCGAGGACTACGATCCTCGATTTCTAAGGAAGCGCTTCCATGAGAACTTCCTGCGCGGCGGCTACCCC
>JBOHVR010000832.1:0-6016 GCA_050735755.1 Binatia bacterium | reverse complement strand
CTCTATCCCGGCTATGGTCCCGCTGCGGGTCCAATCAGCATCGTCGTAGGAACGTTGTACGCGCTTATCTGCGGAGCCGTCGCAGGTGTCGTGTTCGGTTGGCTCTATAATCGCTGCGCCGAAAAATTTTGACTGCACTTGATGGTTGAGTTTGGCGCTCCTAACGGCTGCGAGATCCTGAATATGGCCGATTCACCGCCGGTTCAGGCGCGCTCAGCCTTTGCTGCCGAGCAAAGTGCCGCGGCAGCGGCGCGCGCCGCAATGGCAAGCGTATTTGCGCTTCGCGGCGGCCGTGTGTGGCTCATCGAGCTGGAGATTGTAGTCGTAGCAGAGTTCGTCACCCCGCTGGATCGGGCGGATCGCTTCGATGAAAATCCGCCCCTCTTCGTCTACCGCTTCGCAGTTAGGCGCGCAGGAATGGTTGATCCAGCGCGCCGAGTTACCTCGCCGGGTGGCATCGATGACCACTTCCTCATCGACCGTGAAAAGCATGGTATGGGAAGAACGCTGATGCGCCTCGTCGTAGCGGGCATCAGCCTCGCCGTGCGAGATCCGCTCGCCTTTGTACTCGATGAGCCGGGCGCCTTTCGGGATTCGGCTCAGTGCAAATACCCCGCGACCGTGAATGGGAGAGCCGCGAACGGCAAATCGTCGCGTCCTGCGCGGCGACTGTGACACGTTGTACTTCCGGTTTTGCATCACTACAATCTTAAAGCGGCGGATCGCTGCCCGCAATCAATGATTGATAACTTTTGACGCTTAGCGCCGGCTCGTGTTTGGGAGGCGTCGCCGGTGAATCAACGAACTTCACAACCCGAGCACAGCCGTCACCACCCCCGCGCACACCTTTGCCATGAAAGGGATGTCCAGGGTCTCCAGAGTATCGCTTGAGCGATGATAATGCGGATTGCGAAAGAAAGAGGTGTCTGTGACCATCAGCGCCGGATAACCCAGATCCCAGAAGGGCGAATGGTCACTCAGGCGCACCTCCGGGATAAAAGCGCCATTGCCGGGAACCGAGAGCGTTTCGACGGCAAGCCCCTGGACCTGCCGCATCAGACGGCTGAACCTGCGCAGCAAGGAACCGGAGTTCCAGTTGCCGATGACGCCGATAAAATCGCCGCGGTCCGGATAAAACCATTTGAGCCCAAGGGGATATTTTTGGCTGCCGGGCGTGGAATCGGTGTAGCCCACCATTTCCAGCGAGACCATCGCGTCGATCTTTGCGCCCGCGGCTTTTAGCTTTTGCGCCAGATGCGTGCTGCCGATCATATTGAGCTCTTCGAGATTAAACGCGCAAAAGAGCACCTGGGAGCGAAGCTTAAAGCGGGAGAGGACCCGCGCGGCTTCCAGCATGACGGCAACGCCGCTGGCGTTGTCATCCGCGCCCGGCGTGCCTTCGACGGAATCAAAATGGGCCCCCAGGACAATCAACGGCGTTCCGCGTTGCGAACCCATACGCGCAATGATGTTGCGAAAGCTCTTTCCCCGGTAAAAAAACAAATCGCTTTCAACGCTTAGGCCGTAGCTGCCGAATTCTTTTTCGATGAAGCGCTCGACGGCTGCCAAATGACGTTGGCCGCTATAAGGGCTTCGTTCACCGACAAGGACTTGCAGTTTTTGACGCAGCGATTGGGGATCGACTTTGATTTCCACAAGAATTCTCTAGCCCAGACCGGAAAATTTAGGGCAGATGGCGTGATTCGACACCGTCAGAACTACAAGGGAGCAATGAAAGTTACTCGCACGGGCACTCCGCGTTTTTCCAGGTAGGCCTTACATCGGCCGATGCTGTATTCCCGATAGTGAAAGATGGATGCAGCTAACGCCGCGCTCGCTTTGCCGATCGTGAGGCCTTCGTAGATATGCTCAAGGGTCCCCACGCCGCCGGAAGCAATAACCGGCACTCTCAACGTCTCAGAGATCGCTCGGGTCAATTCTAAATCGTAACCCTGTTTGGTGCCGTCCCGGTCCATGCTCGTAAGGAGAATCTCGCCGGCGCCATAGGCCTCCATCTTCTCTGCCCACTCGCGGGCATCAATTCCGGTGGCGTTTCTGCCCCCGTGAGTGAACACCTCCCAGCGCGGTCCGGAGCGTTTCGTATCAATCGCAACCACGATGCATTGACTACCGAAGGTTTCAGCCGCTTCGCGGACAAAGTCGGGTCGGGCGACGGCTCCAGTATTGATCGAAACTTTGTCGGCGCCGGCGCGGAGAAGCTTGCCGATGTCTTCGATACGATTGATGCCGCCCCCCACGGTAAGAGGCATAAAGACCTCCTCGGCGGTTTTGCTCACGACATCCAGAATGATCTCGCGATTCTCGTGCGACGCGGTGATGTCCAGAAAACAAAGCTCGTCAGCCCCCTCGCGATCGTAAAAGCGCGCCGCTTCCACAGGGTCACCCGCATCCGCTAAGCCGAGGAACTGAACCCCTTTGACGACTCGGCCGGCTTTAACATCAAGACAAGGGATGATTCGCTTAGCCAACATGCGTGAAGTCTAACCAAGCGCCTGCGATAGCTCAAGCCGCAAGCCAGGCTGCTTCCCAACCTTGCAACTTGCAGCTGGCGGTTCCATTCGGCATACTGATAAGTCATGCTTCGCGATGTTTTCGACCGCCCGCTTAAAGACTTGCGGATATCCGTAACGGATCGGTGTAACTTCCGCTGCACCTACTGTATGCCTTTGGATGAGTATGAGTGGATCAACAGGAAAGAAATCCTCACCTTTGAAGAGATCACGCGACTGGCGGCGCTTTTCGTCCAGCTAGGCGTCGCGAAGATACGAGTCACGGGTGGAGAGCCGCTGGTACGCAAAGACCTGGAAAAGCTGATCGCCCGGCTGTCAGTTATCCCTGGTATCTCGGACCTTTCCCTTACGACCAATGGTTCTTTGCTGGCGGAAAAGGTCGACGCCCTCAAGGCGGCCGGGCTGCAGCGCATCAACATCAGTATCGATACGCTCAAACCGGAACGATTCAAGGAGATGACCAAGCGCGGCGAGTTGGCAAAGGTTCTGGAGGGGCTTTTCGCGGCTAAGGAGCATGGTCTTCACCCGATCAAGATCAATGCGGTCATTGAACGGGGAACGAACGACGATGAAATTCTCGATCTCGTCGATTTTTCACGGGAAAACGGCTTCTCCATCCGCTTCATCGAGTACATGGACGTCGGCAACAGCAATAATTGGACTTCCGCGAAACTGGTTTCCAAAAAAGAGATCCTGGAAAAGATCCGCAGCCGCTTCCCGCTCAGGGAAGTCGGACGCCAGCATGGGACGGCGCCATCCGTAGACTACGAATTTGTCGACGGTCGCGGGGATCTGGGCGTTATCGCTTCCGTCACCGAGCCCTTCTGCTCAAGCTGCTCCCGCGCGCGGCTCACGGCTGACGGGAAGCTGGTTACCTGTCTCTTTTCCCAAATCGGGCACAATCTCAAGAAACTGCTGCGCTCGGGCACTTCGGACGCGGACCTGTTCAACTTTATCAGCTCCATCTGGCGCGCAAGAACTGATCGTTACTCCGCCGAGCGATTGGAGGCGCTTCTGTCAGACAGGGGCTACGACCCGAGAAGCCACAAGAAAATAGAAATGATCACACTCGGCGGCTAGTTCGGCCGGGCCCTCTTGCTCTAGAAAGCGGCAAGGGGGATTTACGAAGCTCAAAACTCTTAGACAAAGGCTTCCAGCTCAAAGCGGTCGGGGTTGAGAAACTGACCCTCGATACGAACCCGATCACCGCGCCTGAGGCTTCTCAGCCGGTCGATATCCGACCTGCGCGAATTATACGGCAACGTTACCATGACGCGCTTCCCGTACTCGTCCCTCAGCTCAAACTCTCCGCGTGTTGGATCAACATGCTCCACGGTTCCCTGAAGACGCTCGACCCTGCCGCGAGAGACGGTTCCACCCCGGTCCTGCACGCTCTCGCGCACGGTCACGAGGTCGGTGTAAAGATTTCCCGGACTATCGGTTTGAACCTGCAGCGCCACGTAGTCGCCCGGTTCGAGATTGGTAACCGCATAATCACGGTCGCGGTACACAACGCGAGTCTGATCATCGTATCGGACTACCCTGGTGCGCCGGTCATCTGTCCGTAGCTCGATTTCCCGTTGCCTCGTGTTTACCGATCGTACTTCGCCCGCGATTTCGGTCTGCTGCCTGTCGCCATAGATATTCCCGAGGCCATCGCCCATGTGTCCCAGCTCGTGACAGCCCGTGGCAAATACGAGGGGAAGTCCATAAATCAAACCGCGCAGCGAGCGCTTGATCCAGTTCACTTGAAACCTCCTCAACAAGACGTCAGACTAACTGTCTTAGAACTTTGATCCGATCCTTGGTCGCCGGATGGCTCGATAGAAAGCCACCGCCGCTATTTCCTTCCGTCTTCATAACCCAGGTAAGCGCGTCCACCATGACCTCTTTGGGATACCCGGCGCGGCGCAGAATTTGCACCGCATGCCGGTCCGCCTCATACTCCTGCGGCTGGCTGTAGTTGTTGGCGATAAGAGCGCCCGCCAAAGGAGTAAGAGCGCTGCTGCCGGGAAAAACCCGTTCGAGCAAAGCCACGCCAAGATTCACACCAACGCCCAACATTTGCGCCCGCGCCGGATGCCCGAGATCGTCGTGAGCAATCTCATGCGCCAGCACGCCGCGGAGTTGATCGTCCGTGGATCTCTTGAGGAGTCCCGTCGTGACGTAAAACTCACCACCGCCGGCGCTGGCCGCGTTAAGACGATTATCGTCTACGATGCGGACGCCTATTTCATTTAAACGGCGCCGATGATCGGTGACTTGAAGCAAAGGAAACATAATGCGCCGGAGCCGCTCGATCTGGCCCGAATCGACGCCCTGGTTACCCCAGGGGCGCGGCGTGTCGCGGAAAGCTCGCGCTCTTCCGGCAAACACGTCACCACGCCCCGTAACTAAAAGCCCTAACATCAGCAAGGCTATGACGATGCCGACTTTGACATTCCTATGAAGTTTTTTCATACCCAACATCCTCCTCACTGATGGTTTCGCAACCATTATTAACAGGCCTGCTTAGTAAAGAATCGAGCCCCGCTCGATCTGCCGCTTGCGGATTTGGTACTCTCTGCGGCCGATCCGTTCATCGCGGTAAGCATCTCTAGCCCGATCCATCTGGTGCGCGGCGTTAAGCTCGTAGCCGGCACCCGTGGCGAGGGCTCCGACCGCCGCGCCCCCCCAGAACTGAGGGCTGCAGCCCGCTATACCAAGACTCAAAAGCATGACAGGCCCGATTAAACGTTTCATGGTTGAGTCCTCCTTTCGCAAGGCCAAGGATTGGGCGATTTAGTATTCGCCCTGTTGGCGCTTTACCCGTTCCAGCTCGAGGCGCTGGCGCTCGAGTTCCGCCTGATTTTGCCGTATTTGTTGATCCTGTTCATAGCTGCGGTTATTTTGACCCTGCATCTGATCGCCGATCAAGGCGCCAGCTCCAAGACCTAAAAGCCCGCCGATAGCCGCGCCCGCTCCTGGATGGCGCACAGCGGATCCGATGATTCCTCCTGCTGCCGCTCCACCGAGCGCGCCGATGCCGGCTCCCTTTTCACGCGTCGTTAATGAACCGCCCGCGCAACCTGCAACGAGAGCGGCGGTTAGAACCACGCCTCCTGAAGCCTTCGAAATCGCACCTAAAGTTTTCATACCCTTTCTCCTTTACCGCTTCCTACGATTTTCCTGCGAGCTTTGGTTTGTTTTGGTTAGTGATCCGATGATCCCCTGCTCTTGCCCTTATGGCCTTTGTCTCGATCTCTCTGATTGGACCGGCGATCCTTAGAGCTGTCCCTACGGTCTTCTTTGCGATCACGGCGTTCATCCGACCTGATCCAACCCCGGTCCGGATCGGCATACCACTGGGTATCGCTACCGTTTCGGCTCTTCCCCTTTTCCGCCGCAAAAAGCCCGCCGCTCCCAGATAGAACGACTGCCAGCAGAATAGTGGTACCTAGGGCCTTCATAAAGAAACCTCCCTCGCTCGTTTGCCTCAATGGCGC
>JBOHVR010000831.1:0-2624 GCA_050735755.1 Binatia bacterium | reverse complement strand
GATTGACAGCTCCGGTAAGCGCCCCGTAATATGACTGTCGCATGCAAACTTGATTGACAATCAGCGCGGAAGGAGAAACCGCTATGCGCGAGTGGGAAGCTATTTTTCCGGAAGAAGAAAGAAAGATCTATGAGAAGGCCGGCTATCGCAGCCGCCAGGAATTCGGCCGCAATCCGGCGCTCCTAATCATTGACGTGATCTTGGGGTTTACCGGCACGAAACCGATGGAGATTATGGACGCCATCGACGAGTTTCCGACGAGTTGCGGCAAAACCGCCTGGGAAGCTCTGCCCAAGATCCGGGAGCTTCTCGAGACCAGCCGGAAGGCGGACATCCCTGTCGTCTATTCCACTGGGGATTCAGAGTTCAAGGCGGTTTTTGGAAATGCCACGAAGCGCACGGTTGTTCAGAAAGACTTCGAAAGGGTCGCGACGGAATTTCCGGAAATGATCAGGCCAAGGGAAGGGGAATATATCGTCCGCAAAGCTCGGGCCAGCGCCTTCTTTGGGACCCATCTTATTACCTATCTCATGAACCGCGGCATCGACAGCCTTCTGGTCGCTGGGACCAGCACCTGCGGATGCGTGCGCGCGACCGTCTTGGATGGTTATTCTTATGGAATTCCCGTCTTCGTGGTCGAAGAATGCGTTTTCGACCGCTCGCGCACATCGCACCTCGTGAATCTATTCGAAATGAACAGCAAATACGCGAACGTCATCACGCTGGCGGAGGCGCTTACCTACATCAAGGGATTGGAAGGGAGGGCGCGGCCAGGGACGGCTCCTCGTTAATCGCGAATAGCAAAAAGTCAGTAGCTCATCGTGGATCCCGGTATTATCGAGAGTAGCCGCAGGGTGGGTGGAGCGAAGCGATACCCACCGACAAGAATCACGCCTCGTGATGGGTATCGGCGCCTAGCGCCTCAACCCATCCTACAAGAAGCTTGATTCCATGGATCTTGAGATTATCGAGAGACATCGGCAGGCCATGCGCGCGCACGGTCTTGACGCCCTCATTGCGCTTTCGCCGGAAAATGTAACCTACACGAGCGGTTTCGTCATCCCTTCCCAATCGTTAATGCGCTGGCGGCACGCCGCCTCTGTGGTCACTGCCGACGGGCGCGTTTCCATGGTCGTTATCGATATGGAAGAAAACACCGTGAGAGGGCTTGCCGGGATCCAGGATGTTAGGGCGTATCGCGAGTTCGCCGATGACCCGATGGACAAACTTTGCGAACTCCTAGCCGACTTGAAACTTGACCGTGCCAAGGTCGGCATTGAGATGGATTTTATCCCCGCGAAAGACTTCCAGACTCTGGCGCGGACGGTTCCGCGGATAATTTTCGTTCCCGCTGAGAGCATCTTCAATCGACTGCGGGAAGTCAAAACTGCAAAGGAGCTCAAGCTGATGCGCCGCCTCAGCAAGCTGACGGACGGCGCGATCGGTTCGGCTCTCAAGGAGGCCCGCGCGGGAATGAATGAGATGGACCTCGCCGGGCTTCTGACGAGCGGCATCTTTGCGCGCGGCGCCGAAAACTTTAAGCTTATGATCATCGCCAGCGGGGAGAGGAGCCAGTACCCGAACGTTGGACCCACCGCACGTGTCCTGCAACGAGGCGACATTATCCGGATGGAAATTTTTGGTATCATCAAGGGTTATCACGCCGGGGTTTGCCGTACGGCGGTTGTCGGAAGCCCCACGCAAGAGCAAGAGCAGATCTGGAAGAACCTGATTGAATGCAAGGGTCTTGTTATGGATCTCATCAAGCCCGGCGCGAGCTGCAAAGGAATTTACCTGAGGTTCTTTCGGAGATTCAGCGAGCTGGGATTTGAACCGATCAGCTTCGTTGGACATGGTATCGGTCTTTTTCTTCATGAGGAGCCTTATCTCGGGCGCTACGGTGACCGGTCTCTAGAAGAGGGCATGGTTATAGCGATAGAGCCGCTCGTCTATATCCCGGGCCGGATGGGGCTGCAGAACAAAGACATGCTTGTCGTGACGAAAGACGGCTGCGAGCTGCTTTCGGACGCGACACCAACGGATAAGCTGATCGAAGTTTGAAAAAGCCAGCCTGCGCAGAAATTGTTTTCCTGGCGGCGATGTTCGCGGCCGGACATTCAAATAGCCTTCTCACCTCCCCTGGCCCGCGAACGGGAGAAGGAAATTGATAGGGTCAAGCAGAGTTTATTCAAAATGAAAATAAAAAGGATCGAGACGATTCCGATTCGGCTTCCGCCCCGCAGAGCGCACCAATGGGCAAGCTTGACCACGCCGATCGGCGTTTATGTGATCATCAGGCTTGCAACCGACGAGGGCTTGATCGGTTGGGGCGAAGCGCCCGTTTTGAAGGATTGGGGCGGCGATCACATGAAATATTACGGCGAAACGCCGAAAACCACCGTTCATATCATTAATGACATTTTGGCTCCCGTCCTGACCGGTGAAGATCCCTGCCAATTCGAGAAACTGCATAGGGTCATGGATAAGTCGGTAAAAGGATATCCCTACTGCAAGGCGGCCATCGATATGGCGCTCTACGATGTTGTCGGCAAGGCGCTGAAAGTTCCAGCCTATCAACTCCTCGGCGGGCGCTATCGGGAGCGCGTGCCGATAGCGCATAGTAT
>JBOHVR010000830.1:0-6110 GCA_050735755.1 Binatia bacterium | reverse complement strand
CATCACAATCAGGCTCTGAAACTACGCGAGTTCCGATCAAATTCAACGGGCGTGAATTTCTTCCAGGCCCTGGTGGTTGGAAAACGAATGCAACGGGCTTTCGACGTTTGATTGCAGCCGACCGAATAATGTCGAGAACAAATAGTCTGCGCTATGTACGCTTCCTCGTCGACTATCCGGTTGTTCCCGTTTCAAATCTATGGACAGACGTTCGATGGGGATTCGATGCAAGTGAAAAGCGATATGTGGTCGAAACCAATCCTCAGGTTCTCACACGCTGTATCCTCATGGCCACCGACCCCGGTGACCTGGTGCTCGACCCGACCTGCGGCTCCGGTACTACGGCGACCGTTGCCGAGCAATGGGGCCGCCGTTGGATCACGATTGACACTTCGCGCGTGGCGCTAGCGCTGGCTCGTGCTCGTATCATGGGTGCCCGCTATCCGTTTTACCTGCTGGCCGATTCCCGCGACGGTCAACTCAAGGAGGCCGAAGTTACTCGCACGGCGCCGAGTTCGCAGCCAGTGCATGGGACAATCCGACACGGCTTCGTATATGAACGTGTGCCCCATATTATGCTCGAAACGATTGCCAACAACGCGGAGATCGATGTCATCTGGGACAAGTGGCAGCAGACTCTGGAGCCATTGCGGGAAAAGCTCAACGCCGTGATCAAGAAGCAGTGGCAGGAGTGGGAGATTCCTCGCGCAGTCGATACCAAATGGTCCGACACCCCAAAGAAACTTCATGCAGACTGGTGGCATGCGCGTATCGCTCGGCAGAAGGAGATCGATACCTCTATCGCCGCCAAGGCGGAGTTCGAATACCTCTACGACAAACCTTACACGGACAACAAAAAGGTCCGCGTGGCCGGTCCATTCACAGTTGAGAGTTTGAGCCCGCATCGAGTTTTGGGCGTAGACGAAAACGACGAGCTGATCGATTCTCTGAAAGAACCAGGCGACGAATACGGCGCCAAGCAGTCATTCCCTCAAATGATCTTGGAAAACCTCAAAACCGCCGGTGTGCAGCAGGCACACAAAGAGGATCGAATCACGTTCACTGCGCTAACCGCCTGGCCCGGCGAACTGGTCTGCGGCGAAGGGCGGTATCTTGAAAATTCTTCCCCCTCGCCCTCAGGGAGAGGGAAGGGTGAGGGCGTAGAACGCCGCGCCGCCATCTTCATCGGTCCCGAGTTCGGCACGGTGCAGCGCGCCGACCTAGTCGCCGCCGCCCGTGAGGCCGGCGATGCTGGGTTCGATGTGCTGATCGCCTGCGCGTTTAACTACGAGGCGCACACCACCGAGTTTAATAAGCTGGGCCGCATTCCCGTGCTGAAGGCCCGCATGAACGCCGACCTCCACATGGCCGAGGACCTGAAGAACACTGGCAAGGGCAATCTGTTCGTGATCTTCGGCGAGCCGGATATCGAATTAATCCCCGAGAAGGACGGCAAGCTGCGCGTGAAGGTGAAAGGAGTGGACGTCTTCAAACCCCAGACCGGCGAAGTCATCAGCGACGGCGCCGACGGGATCGCCTGCTGGTTCATCGACACCGACTACAACGAAGAAAGCTTCTTCGTCCGCCACGCGTACTTCCTCGGTGCCAACGACCCCTACAGCGCGCTGAAAACAACACTAAAGGCCGAAATCAACGAAGAAGCCTGGACCACGCTTCACAGCGACACATCTCGCCCCTTCGACAAACCAAAATCGGGGCGGATCGCAGTGAAGGTCATAAACCATCTCGGCGACGAAGTGATGAAAAATTTCCGGGTTTAAAAGCAGTTCCCCAGCCGGGAGAATGCATCTGACTTCTGCGCCTATCTCTTCAAGACAAATTTAGTGATGCAGTTTATTAAGAACGGTCCCGACATTCCCGAACGCTTGTTGCAAGCGCATGAGGATGGTCGCGTAGTTTTTTTCTGTGGGGCAGGTATTTCCTATCCAGCTCAGTTGCCGGGATTCAAAGGTCTAGTGAAACTGATCTACGATGGCCTCGGGAGATCCCCCACTGCCATAGAGCAGTCAGCTATCCAGGCTAAACAATACGACACAGCCATCGGTCTTCTCGAGGCAGATATCGTCGGCAAACGTCAAGTAGTTCGCGAGCAGTTGTCCAAGAGTCTCACGCCTGATCTTTCCGCTCGAAACGCGACTTCAACACATGAGGCACTACTCGCACTCGCAAAAAATCGAGAAGGAGGCTATCGGCTCGTTACGACAAATTTCGACCGCATTTTTGAAGAAGTAAAGACCAAAAACGGTTTGGAGATTCAAACCTTTCAAGCACCGTTACTACCCATTCCCAAAAATCGGTGGGACGGGCTTGTTTATTTGCACGGAGTTTTGACACCCAAACCAACGCCCAATGACCTCGACCGCTTAGTAGTCTCCAGTGGTGACTTTGGTCTCGCCTACCTAACTGAACGTTGGGCTGCGCGTTTTGTAACTGAGTTGTTTCGCAACTACGTTGTGTTTTTTGTCGGTTACAGCATCGACGACCCCGTTCTTCGCTATATGATGGACGCTTTAGCCGCAGACCGCTTGCTAGGCGAATTTCCGTCAGAAATGTTCGCCTTCGGAAGCTATTCCAAAGGTAATGAAAATGAACGAGTGAATGAATGGAAATCTAAGAACGTCACTCCGATCTTATACCAGTCGCACCGTGCCCATGCCTATCTGCACAGAACTCTGTGGGCGTGGGCTGAGACCTATCGCGACGGTCTGCTCGGTAAAGAGCGGATCGTCATGCAGTATGCGCCGTCCAGGCCGATCGCAAGCACGAAAAATGACGATTTCCTTGGGCGCATGGTATGGGCCTTGAGCGATCATCGTGCTTTGCCAGCCAAACGATTTGCGGATTCCAATCCGCTTCCGTCGCTCGACTGGCTCGAAGCGTTGTCTGACGATCGATTCAAGCATGACGATCTGATTCGCTTCGGTGTTACGCCGAACAGCAAGGCAGACGAAAAGCTTGCTTTCAGCCTCGTTCGGCGTCCAGCGCCTTATGTCCGCGCTCCATGGATGGCTCTGATGAATGGAGATCATTCCGAAGGCAGCCAGTGGGATAATGTTATGTTTCAAATCGGCCGGTGGCTCATTCGCCATTTGGATGATCCAAAACTCCTTCTGTGGTTAACGAAGCGGGGCGGCGAGCCACATTACCAATTGCGGCGATTAATCACCGGCGCACTTGAGGAAAACCCGCCACGGCCGCCCATGATAGCACTGTGGGGACTCGTGCTTTCTGGTCGTGTTCGGAGCTACCCCTCCCACTCAGATCTCTATGATTGGCGCGATCGTCTCAGACGGGATGGTTTATCACCGACGCTCCGACTTCAATTACGCGATTTATTGAGTCCGCGGGTGCGGTTGCGCGAGGCATATCGAACGCTGGAAGTCGATAACCTAGGCGCGTACGATGCCTCGGCTCGGGTTAAAGACCTCGTCGATTGGGAGATCGTGCTCGGCACCGATCATGTACACACCGCGCTAAAGGACCTCGCCAACAATCCACAGTGGCAAAATGCTTTGCCTGAATTGCTTTCTGATGCAACAACCCTGTTGCACGATGCGCTTGACCTCATGCACGAGTTGGGCGGGGTTGAAGGTCGCCATGACCTTTCCTACATACACCAGCCTTCGATCAGCGAGCACCCACAAAACCGATACTACCGTGATTGGACCGCGCTCATAGACCTTGCTCGGGATGCGTGGCTTGCAACTGCTGCAAGGTTTCCTGGGAGAGCACTGCTCGAAATCGATCGCTGGCTCACCATCAACTATCCGCTTTTTCGCCGCTTGGTATTTTTCACGGTAACCGCTACCAATCTAGTTCCGCCGCGACAAGCGCTCGACTGGTTACTGATTGACGACCATTGGTGGTTATGGTCCGTCGAGACAGAACACGAGGCCCTACGATTACTGGTTACCGTCGCGCCCCAGCTGGACGCACAAGACAGCGAAATCCTGGAGCGAGCTATTTTGAAAGGACCACCACGCGAGATATTTAAGGATGATGTCGAGCCCGAGCAGTTACAGCACACCATGGATAGGGAAGTCTGGTTGCTCTTGGCCAAATACCGTGGGGCGAGGGGTGAGATGAGTGCCGAAGCTACGATCCGATTGAATGGGCTATCCCAACAGTACCCCGCATGGCGAATAGCTGAAGACCAAAGGGATGAGTTTCCCTTATGGATGGATGATGGCGACGATGTGAACAAGGTACGTGTGACACCAAAACTTCGCCGGGAACTCGTGAAGTGGCTCCGGGAGAATCCCAAAAGCGACCATTGGCATGAAGATGAATGGGGGGAGCGTTGCAAGCGGGACTTTGCTACGACAGCTACCGCGCTGCTGACCTTGGCTCAAACTGGGGAATGGTTTCCTGATCGATGGCGTGAAGCTTTACAAGCTTGGGCGAACGAAAAGCTCGCGAGGCGTTCGTGGCGTTATATGGGGCGAGTGCTGGCAGCAGCGCCAAGAGAGGTTATAAAGGAATTAGCGCACTCGCTAAGCTGGTGGCTGCAATCGATCGGAAAGTACTTCAACGGTAATGAGGACGATTTTTTTGCTCTAATCCAGCGCATGCTGGACCTTTATCGCGATGAGGGCAGCGCCGACGGCGACCCTGTGTTTAGAGCCCTCAATCACCCAGTGGGGCAGGTCACCGAGGCAGCGCTTCGCTGGTGGTATCGCCAGTCGTTGGAAGACAATCAAAGATTGCCGAATGCACTCAAAACCATCTTTACAGAAATCTGCAGGACAGACGTTGTGAGTTTTCGGCATGGGCGTCTATTGCTCGCAACGCATGTGATTACCCTATTTCGCGTGGACCGTGAATGGTCAGAGCGGAATCTGATTCCCGTTTTCGATTGGGAGAGTTCGCATGAAGAGGCGCGCGCGGCTTGGTCAGGTTTTCTCTGGTCGCCGCGTCTGTATCGTCCTTTGATGGAAGTGATAAAAGGGCAGTTTCTTGCTGCAGCGCAACATTACGGTGATCTCGGCGAATTCGGCGAGCAGTATGCTGCCTTTCTTACCTTCGCTGCGCTCGAACCGGGTGACGCATTCTCTAAGTCGGAGTTGACACTAGCGACGCGCTCTCTGCCCGTGGAAGGGTTACAGAGCGCTGCAGAAGCACTCGTTCGCGCCTTGGATGGCGCGGGCGATCAACGATCTGAATATTGGCTGAATCGCGTGCTACCATATTTCAGGTCTATCTGGCCAAAGTCGCGGGACATCGTTACTCCAACGATTTCAGAGACCATCGCCAGGCTTTGCATCACGGCTCTGGATGCTTTCCCAGATGCGCTAGACGAACTGAAGCACTGGCTACAGCCCCTGGACCATCCCGATTCAGTGGTACATCGCCTTCACGAGAGTAGGCTGTGTGAACGCTTCCCAGAGGCGACACTGGAGCTCCTTAACGCGGTGATCGGGGACAATACCCAATCGCCACCACGAGAACTGAAGGATTGTCTTGATACAATTCGGACCATTCAACCGAACCTTGAGGGTGACACCCGCTTTCAGAGACTTCACGAGTACCTTCGACGGCATGGTCTGTATTAAGCAGAGCGTTTCCACAGTGGAGGCTTGGTTGTAGTGCCAGGTTGAAACAGGCCAGTGTCACTGCAATTGTTACTGGAATCGAAGGGTAACCATGCAATTCTGTATTGCCGATACCTTTACGGATAGCCTCGCACGGTTGACCGGCGAGGAGCAGAAAGCCGTTAAGACCACCGCTTTCGACCTGCAACTCGATCCGGTGAATCCGGGAATGCAGTTTCACAAACTCGGTAAGGCCAGAGATCCGAACTTCTGGTCGGTGCGCGTTAGCCGCGATATTCGCCTGATCGTTCATAAGACTGATACGAGCCTCTTGCTTTGCTACGTTAGTCACCACGACGAAGCCTATCGTTGGGCTGAGCGCCGTAAACTGGAAACCCATCCGAAGACCGGTGCGGCGCAATTGGTCGAGATTCGCGAGACCGTCCAGGAGATCATTGTTCCAATCTACAAAGAAGTTGCGGAGCAAGTTTCGATCAAACCACACTTGTTCGATCATGTTGCCGCCGAAGAGCTATTAGGCTACGGAGTGCCGGCGGA
>JBOHVR010000829.1:0-9766 GCA_050735755.1 Binatia bacterium | reverse complement strand
ATGTCATCGATCGACTCGGCGTCTTGATATTCTTCGCTCTGGGCGCAACCCGGATGCGCCAGCGCAACGACCTGACTTTTCCGAGCCAGCGCTTCGTGAAACGAAAGCAGGTCTTCTTTCACGCTGTGCACGTCGGCGAAGCCATGCAGATACACGAGCGGAAAGCCGCTCCCTTTCTCCAGCAGCCACACTTTGCGTCCGCTGACTTCGAGAAACCGGCCGCTCAATGAAACGCCTCCGTCTCCGGTCTCTCCCGCGTCTCAGGGAACTGCTCGCGGAAGAGTTTCGCTGATTGTTCGCGCAGCACCGGAGCCACCTCGCGGGCGAACAAGGCCATGCTCCTCCGCGTCAGCTCCGCCGGTAGATTGCCGATGTGAAACTGGATAAGCAAATTGCCCACTTTGGCTTGCTCAATCATCTTCCAGATACGCTGGCAAACCGTCTCCGGACCCCCGACGATAATCGACTGTGACGCCTCGAGCTCTTCCCAGTTTTCAACATCGCCGAGTAATTTCCGTCCGGGCTGGGAGTGTTTGAGAAAGTCTCGCCAGGCTGGCGCCGGAATATAAGGAACTCCGGGGCCGAAAGTGAGTTGTCTTCCTTCACGCCGCAAATGGCCCTTGAGACAGTTTTTCAGAAAATACCAAACGCCTTCCTCGCATTCGGCCCGGGCCTGTTGATCGTTTTCGGAAACATACGCGGACATGAGAATGCCGAACCGAGAAGGCTGATAGGTATCGCCGTGCTGGGCGAGAATCTCCGCAAACTGTTGCTGCGCCTTGTGCGTCTCGCCGCCGTGACTGCGCGAGGAAAGAAAATAGGAAAAGCCGCGCTTGGCCACTTCCACCAAGGTCGAAGCGCTGCGGGATCCCGGTATCCAAACCGGCGGGAGCGGCTTCTGGAGCGGCTTGGGCCAGGGATTTACATAGCGCAGCGGATAGTACCGCCCCTCATGGACGAACGGCCCGTCGTCCTTCCACGCGCGCAGAATCAGATCAACCGCCTCCCAAAATTTCTCGCGCGAATTCGCCGACGGCACATCGTAGTTGAAAGTTTCCGGGCCGCCGCCGGGCGCAAAGCCGGCAATCAACCGCCCGTTGCTCATCTGATCAATCATCGCGTACTCCTCGGCGATTCGCATCGGATTCAGATGCAATGGGAGCAGGTTTCCGAGCACGACAATTTTTCCGCGCTTTGTTCTTTGCGTCAGCGCGGCGGCAATGAGGTTGGGCGAAGGCATCAGACCGTAAATGTTTTGATGATGCTCATTCAGTACCATGCCGTCGAATCCCAGCTCGTCGGCGTACGCGAGTTGGTCGATATACTCCCGGTAAAGCCCGCGCGCCTTTTCGTTGTCCCACAGGCTGTTGGGAACTGTGACCCATCCGGACTCGTATTTCTCGTCGAAATTCTCGGGGAGGTATGGGTAAGCCATAAAATGCCAACAGAAAAGTTGCACGGCTTTCATTCGTTCACTCCGGGGCGCGCGGCGGGCCGATTCATCGCCCATGCAGACTGGTTCTTCCCATACGCTATCGCCGAGAAATTGTCTAGTTCCTGGACGAGCTCGGACAAAGCCGTTGTCCCCGAATGTTTGTCGGAAATTGGATCCGTAGAATTAAAGAGCTTTGATTGCGGCGAGGGAATCGAATACGAGCGTGGAGGGACTCGACGGAGGACTATGCGTGCGGGTAAGCGTGAAGCTGCGCGTCAGCTTTGGACGCGCGCTTGAGCAACTCCTCGACCTCGGCGTCAGATGTTTGTGAGAAATCGTCGTAGTATTGGCTGACCGCATAAAAAGGTTCCGGGCTGACCGCGCAGACGATCTCGTCCACTTCGTGTTTCAACTCGTCGCAGGTCGGCACCGCGGCAACAGGGACGGCCGCGATGATGCGCGCGGGATTTTGTAGTTTCAGTGCCCGGACGGCGGCGCGCATCGTCGAACCGGTCGCGACGCCATCATCGACCAGAATTGCGATTCTCCCTGTTACGTTGACAGGCGGACGGTCGCCGCGATACAACCGCTCGCGTCGCTCGAGCTCGTGCTCTTCTTTGGCTGCGACGGCTTCGATCATTTGCTTTGTTACGGCGAAAGCTTTGATCACATCGTCGTTCAATACGCGGACTCTCCCCGTAGCCGTGGCTCCCATCGCCAGCTCTTCGTGCCATGGAAGGCCCAGTTTGCGCACAATGAACACATCCAAAGGTGCCGCGAGCGCCTTGGCGATCTCAAACCCTACCGGGACACCACCGCGCGGTAACGCGAGAACGATCGTATCGTAGCGCCTGGCATAAGCCCTGAGCCTTACGGCCAACATTTGGCCGGCTTCACTGCGATCACGAAAAGGCATGACTGCTCCAAAGTAGTGGATCCACAACGCCCAAGATTCCATACGCAGAAATTATACCAACTTCGCCAGGACGGCGTAATTTCCTGCTCTCGGGGTAATTTTGTCGCGCTTTTCGTACACACAGTTTGAGAGGTTTCAGCGGCTAAATCTCCCCCAGACCTTGCGGCAATGCGAGAACTATTCTGAAACTATAGAACGCTCCCGCGCCGTCGTCTGCCCTTCGGCATCCAGCGCGCCGCCGGTCTACCGTTTTCCACCTGCGCCCCGCACGGCCATTAGACATGTCCCTGCCTGAGAGACTGTGTCATAATCCGGCCCCGGATCGCAATGATCGTGCCGGCAGCCCGCTTTGAATTGTGATTTGAGCGCGATGTAGGGCAAGATTCATAACATCATGTTGGCGAAAAGTGTGAGGACTTTCGTGTTCATCGCGCGGCAGGGCGCGAGTAGGTGGTCGGTCATAGCGCTTTTCTTTTTGCTGCATGTCGTTTTAGTGTTTCCCGTTTTAACTCCCAACTTGCAGGATATCGGTCCCTTCGACGAGGGTGGCTACATCAATGGTGGAAGAAGAGTAGCGGAAGGCGGGCTGCCAATTTTAGCCCGAAGTCCTCTCACGGAGATTTTCTATGCGCTGACTTATATTCCCGTTCGCGAGTCACCGTACTGGTTGATTCACAGTTGTACCCTAGGGCGGATTGTGCTTTTCGGCTTGCTCTG
The DNA here is from genome assembly GCA_050735755.1 of Binatia bacterium. Taxonomy (GTDB): domain Bacteria; phylum Desulfobacterota; class Binatia; order UBA9968; family UBA9968; genus DATMAM01. The sequence goes on along the minus strand of JBOHVR010000829.1, from coordinate 6,698 downwards.
GCTCAGTTCATACCAGCTCGCAAAGCGGATTTCGATCATTTCAAGCCCGCTGATTATGGCGGGCCTCCTTGTGATCTCCCCAGCGCTCACCTCTCTCGTCGAAAACGGCAGCCACGCCCTTTTCACAGCACTGTCCACTTTTGCCTTGGGACAGCTTTTGTCATTTCACGGGAACAAGGAAACAAAGCATTTATGGGCGGCCTCGATTCTGGTTGGCTTGGCGGTACTAACAAGAAACGGTGAAGGGACGGTCCTATCGTTTGTCTTTATTACGTTTTCCGTCTTGCTGGGAATATCCGCCCGCCGGGTCCGGCCGGCGCTAGCTGCTTGTATTACACCGTTATTAGTTATCGTCGGGAGCTACATAATATTACACGTTTGGTTCAGCGGCGGGTCTCAACTCAGAGCTGTTCGATATTCATACATGAGCTTCGAACAAGGGCATGGATGGGCATACAGTGACAAGTATCCCGGCCGAAATCCGTACGTCGAAGGACAGGTTGAGGCACGACGACTTTTCGGCACACCGGAACAAAATCAGCATTCTATTATCAATGCGATCCGCCGCAATCCTTTAGCGTACATTCATCGCATACCGCGGCTGGCGAGTAAAGAGCGCTGGGTGGCCCCCGAGATGTACGGAGGGCCCGTAAGCGTGTGGTTCTTCTTGCTCGCTCTTGGCGGTTCCGTTGAGCTGATCAGGAAAAAACAGTGGATGCTCCTAGGCATTCTAGTTTCCTGGCCGTTATATTCGTTGCTCTACATTTTACTTGTCTTTCAACCGGCGCACTTACTCTTCCCGTTCCCCGTCGTGTTCTGCCTCGCTTCAATTGGATTGTGTTCAGTTGTGTCCCGATCGGATAGCGCAAGGGAACGTTATCTTTGGTCGGCCGTGATTCTCGGCTTAATCGCCATGGGAATAGTCCGAGAACAACCGCCCGCGCTGATTCTCGGAGCGGTAGTCCTTCTCGTCGGATTGTGGATCATGTGGATCGTCATGAGCCGGCACCCCGCCCCCGAAATCACAATGCCCTCAGCGTTTATCTTTCTTTTTTGCATGATGTTGCTTGTCCAAGGAGGGTTTCCTCTGCCCAAGGTCCGAAAGCTTGGAATCGCCCCTGATGAACGGGCGGGGCTTTATTTGAAACAAATTTTTCGGGAAGGCGCGCCGGTGGCGGCATATGCGCCTCTTATACCACGGATGGCAAAAATGACTTATGTGCCTCTAGCAAAAGCCAGCCTCCCCGACCTGCGATCCGATCAAGACCTGCGTCGTTGGATGATTGAGAATAAGCTGGAAGCGATCTATGTGGATTCGGGTCTCAGGAAATATGAACCTGTCACTTGGGCGCTCATCGAAGGCCAGATCGGGAAGAGCTTGGAAGTCGCTTTTACTTCTGAGGACGGCAAGATTCAGCTGCTGCGTATCACGGAGAGCGCTATGTTGGGCCTGTAACCCCGCTCGCCCACACTCTCAAGCAAAGTTGAAACAAGGTCTAGGATTTTCCGCTGTCGCTGGCCAAGTACTCCCGCTCGAGTTTTTGCCAATCGTCGAGGCCAACGATTTTGTCGCGGTCGTTGAAAGTTGTAAGCGCTTCGTCCATCGCCTCAGTGGTGCCTTCTCGCTTGAGCAGACTCAAAGCTTGCCGCATGGCGTGGATGCCGGCTCTCTGCGTCTCTGACGGATAGATCGCGATCCGATATCCCAACTGTTGCAGTCGTTCGACCGGAAGCACTGGCGTCTTCCCGCCCTTAAAAACATTGACCAGGAGCGGTACGTTTGGAAGGGCACGGGGTATTTTTTCCAGTTCGGCTTCAGACTGGGGGGCTTCGACGAAAACCGCGCTGGCTCCAAGCTCCGCAAACGCGCGGCCGCGGCGGATTGCGTCTTCCAGCCCGTGCACCGCGCGCGCGTCCGTGCGCGCGATGATAGCGAAGTCCGGATCGCTCCGGCTGGCCATAGCCGCCGCGATTTTTTTCTCCATTTCGGCCAGCGAAATGACCTCCTTCCCTTCCAGATGGCCACATCGTTTTGGCGTAATCTGGTCTTCGACATGAATCGCCGCCACTCCCGCTCTCTCATACTCTCTGACGGTCCGTATGAGATTAATCGCATTGCCATAACCCGTATCGGCGTCGGCGATCACAGGTATCCTCACCGCGCTCACGATTTGCGCAGCGCGCTCGATGACTTCAGACATGGTGACAAGGCCAATGTCAGGAAGACCCATGCTGCGCGCTAGCGCGCCACCGCTCAGATAGGCGGCTTCGAATCCCGCTTCCTCGACGAGGCGCGCGGAAAGGCCGTCGAAACAACCGGGCGCAACGAGAAGCTTGTCGCGCTTCAGCAACTGCTGAAAGCCCTGTCTCTGATTCATATTCTATCTCCGCCTCAACCTTTTCTTCGCAGCTGGGTTAGGACCTTTCGGTTTTCGTCGTCATTCCCCGTGAAAGCATGTCCTGAGCGAAGGCAAAGGACGGGAATCCGGCTCTTTCGCGTCCCCGGACTGCCGCTTTCGTGGGAGTGACGAATTTTTTGCGCCCTCTCAAGACCGGCGATTTCGGCCCTCCCGGTTCGAACCCTAAGATCTCACCACAAACATCTCCATAAATTTGTCAACCGGAGTTGATTCGAGAAGATCCTGATCAAGACAGAGGTCCATGATCTGTTTGCATCGCGCTGGCGCAAACCGTGAAGCCAGATTAGCCTCAAATTTCTTAATCAGGAGCGGAATACCTTCGGTGCGCCGCCGCCTGTGACCGATGGGATATTCGACGGCAACTTTCTCCGTTGCGGAGCCGTCTTTAAAAAAAACTTGCACGGCGTTGGCAATGGAACGCTTCTCTGGATCCAAATAGTCTTTCGAGTATTGCGGATCTTCAACCACTTCCATTTTGGCGCGCAGGGCGTCGATGCGCGGATCTTTTGCGATGCCGTCCTCATAATGATCGGCGGTCAGCTCGCCGAAAATGAGCCCGACGGCAGTCATGTACTGGATGCAATGGTCACGATCCGCGGGATTGTGAAGTGGCCCGCTCTTATCGATGATTCGAATCGCGGATTGCTGGGTGGTGATGATAACCTTTTTAATCTCTTCCAGACGATCTCTGATCTTGTCGTGCAGTTTGAAGGCGCATTCTACAGCGGTCTGGGCGTGAAACTCGGCCGGGAAGGAAACCTTGAAGAGCACATTTTCCATGACATAAGAGCCGAAGGGACAGCCCAGTGAGAACGGTTTCCCGCGAAACACTACGTCATAAAATCCCCATTGCCTTGCCGAGAGTGCCGAAGGATAACCGAGCTCGCCTTGCATGGCCATGAGCGCGAGACGAACTCCTCGGCTCGTCGCGTCGCCGGCAGCCCACGACTTGCGCGGGCCAGTGTTGGGCGCGTGGCGATAGACGCGCAAGCTGCCGCCGTCAATCCAGGCGTTGGCGACCGCGCCGACGATCTGATCTTTACTTCCGCCCAGCATCGCGGTCGCAACCGCCGTCGTTGCGACTCTTACCAGAAGAACGTGATCCAAGCCCACTCGGTTGAAGCTGTTTTCCAGCGCAAGCACTCCTTGAATCTCATGCGCCCTGATCATCGCCTGCGACACGTCGCGGACACTGAGCGATTTCCGTCCCGTTCGGCTCAAGTAATCCGCCAAAGCGAGAATGCCACCGAGATTATCCGACGGATGGCCCCACTCCGCTGCCAGCCAGGCGTCGTTGAAGTCGAGCCATCGGATCATGGTGCCGATATTGAAAGCGGCATGAACCGGCTCCAATTGCCAGCCGGTGCCTGGAACGCGCGCGCCCTTTGCCAGGACGGCACCGGGAACAACCGGCCCCAGATGCTTCGTGCATTCGGGATAACGCAGGGCGAGAAGGCCGCAACCCAACGTATCCATCAAACAATAACGCGCTGTTCCGACGGCTTCTGTGCCGGCTGCAACGTAGTTCGCCGCATAGTCGGCGATGTCGACCATGATTTTATCGGGCGGTGGCCGAATGTTGGAATTCTTTTGGCTCATACAACTAGCGGTTCGCGATCGGCACGAACGGGCGCGGGTCTGGGCCGATGTAGTCAGCGTTGGGACGGATCAGCCGATTGTCCGCGCGCTGTTCGATGATATGAGCGGCCCAGCCTGAGATGCGCGCGACCACGAACAGCGGCGTAAACATCGCCGTGGGAATGCCGCAAAAATGGTAAGCGCTCGCGCTGTAGAAGTCGAGATTCGGGAAAAGCTTTTTTTCGCGCCGCATGACTTGCTCGATACGTTCGGAGACCGGGTACAGCCGTTTATCGCCTTGAGCATCTCCAAGCTTCTTTGCCCATCCTTTAATGACATCCGAGCGCGGATCGGAAATCTTATAAACGCGGTGGCCGAAGCCCATAATGAGTTTTTTCGCCGCCATGAGCTCCAGTATCCCTTTTTCCGCTTCATCAGGCGTGGTGAATCCGCCAATCAGCGCCATCGCGGCCTCATTGGCGCCACCGTGTAGGGGCCCGCGCAGCGCGCCGATCGCGCCGGTAACCGCCGAATAAAAATCCGGCAAGGTTGAAATGATCGTGCGCGCGGTGAAAGTCGAGGCGTTGAACTCGTGTTCCGCATAGAGAATAAGCGAGACATCGATCGCCCGTCGCTGCAACTCGCCGGGTTTTTTCCCGTGCAGCAGATGGAGGAAGTGGCCCGCGCTGCTGTCGTCATCGGTTTCTGTATCGATCCGTTTTCCGCCGGTCGCAAAGTGATGCCAGTAAAGCAGAATTGAGCTGAAGCACGCGGTCAAGCGATTGGCGACGGCGATTTGGTCGCGGCCGGTAACTTCGGGCTCCAAAGTTCCAAGCATCGAACAGCCCGTGCGCATAACATCCATAGGATGCGTCGATCGAGGTATCTGTTCGAGCACGGTCCTGAGCGGCGCGGGCAGCCCGCGCAGGCCGGCGAGCGTCGTCTTGTAATGGCCCAGCTCGCTCCGGCTCGGCAGCCGGCCGTAGATCAAAAGATAAGCCACTTCTTCAAAGGTCGAGTGCTCCGCCAGGTCGTAAATGGAATATCCTCTGTAAGTGAGCCCTTTCCCCTCTTTGCCGACGGTGGCAATTCCTGTACGGCCTGCAACAACTCCTTCGAGGCCCGCAGATTTGTCCTTTGCCATCTCTCACTTCCCCTAACGCAGTCTGCACCCATCACACCGGCATTGCAAGAAAACGGTGGCCGCAAGTATTCGATTCGGTCAAATGGCTCTTGACACGAAGCCTATGATTTTATGTAGTCGCTTTCGGTGACGCACAGGATTGAATCCACTTGGGAGTGTTGATCATGCCCTTGCCACAAACTTTCAAAGCGATGGTCGTTTCCGAAACTGCCGCGAAAGAATTCACCAGAGAGGTCGCTCAGAAGAGCTTGGGTGATCTTCCCCCCGGTGAGCTCTTGATCGAGGTCAAGTACTCGTCCTTGAACTACAAAGATGCCCTTTCGGCGACGGGCAACAAAGGCGTGACGCGAAAGTATCCGCATACGCCTGGCATCGACGCAGCCGGCGTCGTGACGGAAAGCAAAGAGCCGACATTCGCGCCGGGAGTTCAGGTCGTCGTGACCGGATTTGATTTAGGCATGAATACCTCCGGCGGGTTTGGCCGGTACATTCGCGTGCCGGCCGGCTGGGCAGTGAAACTGCCTGAGAATCTCACGCTCAAGGAAAGCATGGCTCACGGCACCGCGGGTTTCACAGCGGCTCTTTCCGTGTTGAAATTGCAACGGTACGGCCTGACCAAAGATCAGGGAGAAGTTCTAGTCACGGGCGCGACCGGAGGCGTGGGGAGTCTCGCGGTCAGCCTCTTGGCAAAACTTGGTTTTCACGTCGTCGCTGCTACGGGAAAAACGAGCGAAAGAGATTTTCTTGCGATGCTCGGCGCCAAGGAAATCATTTGCCGAGAAGATGCGAATGACGCGTCCGGAAGGCCTCTTCTCAAAACCCGCTGGGCCGCCGTCGTCGACACCGTCGGCGGCAATATTCTTTCGACGGCGATCAAATCAACGAAACAAGATGGCCTTGTTGCCGCTTGCGGAAACGCGGCATCTCCGGATCTCGCCCTGACCGTCTATCCCTTCATTCTAAGAGCCGTCAGCCTTCTGGGAATCAATTCCGTCGATTGTCCCATGGATACACGCATCCTCATCTGGGAAAGACTTTCTCAGGAATGGAAACTGGATTTTTCCGGCGACCTGATCTCCGAGTGCCCTTTGGAAGAACTAAATCCTAAGATCGATCAGATTCTGAGAGGTGAGATTAGGGGAAGGGTCGTCGTGAATCTAAATGCGCGGTGAAAGGCCTGCCATTTAGATGTGTAGGGGCAGGCCCCGTGCCTGCCCTGACGCCGTACGGAGCAAGCGGGCAACCACAGGGGGTTGCCCCTACAATGGATTAATGTCCGATCAACGAATAAGCACCGAAGCCGGCGCCCTGAGCCATCTCCGCGTCGTCGAACTCGGCGATATTCCCGCCTCGTACGCGACGCGGCTTCTCGCGGACTTGGGCGCCGATGTCATCAAGGTTGAGCCTCCGGGCGGCGACCCAAACCGGCTGCTTCCTCCGTTTGCCGGAAACATTGAAGACCCCGAACGTAGTCTCACTTTCATCAATGCCAACACTAACAAGAGAAGTATTGTTCTAGATTTGGAAACCACGTCCGCCGATCGCGAGATCCTCGC
>JBOHVR010000828.1:0-11153 GCA_050735755.1 Binatia bacterium | reverse complement strand
GAGCCAGGAATTCGTCATCGGCGGTTTCACCGAGCCCGCCGGCTCAAGGGTGGGACTCGGCGCGCTGCTTCTCGGGGTGTACGACGATCACGGCAAGCTTCGCTACGCGGGGCGCGTCGGCACCGGTTTCACCAGCCAAACGTTGCGGGATTTGCGCGCCCGGCTTACCGTGCTAAAGCGCGCGACCCCGCCCTTTGCCAATCCTCCGACCGGCCGCGACGCGAAAAACGTCCACTGGATCCAAGCGGCGCTCGTTGGTGAGGTGGCGTTTACCGGCTGGACCCGCGATGGCCTGCTGCGCCATCCTTCCTTTAAGGGTTTGCGCGAAGACAAGCCTGCAGTTGAAATCAAGCACGAGGTTGCGGCCGCCCCACTGCGCAATCATTCCGGCGAAAGCGATGCAATCGGCGGCATTCCACTCACGCATCCGGATCGCGTCCTCTACCCTGAACAAAACATCACCAAACGCGAGCTGGCGCTCTACTATGAGAAGATTGCGGATTGGATCATGCCGCACCTGGAAAACCGGCTCCTGACGCTCGTCCGCTGCCCCGAGGGGCGCAGCAAGCAGTGCTTCTATCAAAGACACGCGCGCGCTGGGCTTCACGGTTCGGTGCGGCGCATTCCCGTCAGGGAAGCGCGCGCGGTCAAATCTTATGTCGCGGTGGATTCTCTTACGGGACTCATTGCGCTGGTCCAAATGGGAGTTCTGGAGCTGCATACGTGGGGCTCCCGCCTCCAGCGGCTCGGGCAGCCGGATCGATTGATCTTCGATCTCGATCCCGATCCGGCGCTGCCTTGGGAGGATTTGCGGCAGGCCGCGCTCGCGCTGCGCGCCCGGCTCTCGGACCTGGGTCTGGGCAGCTTCGTTAAAACCACGGGTGGAAAAGGGCTGCACGTGGTCACTCCGATCGCGCCCAAACAGGACTGGGAATTGATTAGAGAATTCTCCCGGTTGGTCGCGCACAGCATCGTCCGAGAAGACCCGGCGCGCTACACTGCGACCACGTCGAAGACCAAAAGAAAAGGCAAAATCTTTATCGATTACCTGCGCAATGCCCGCGCCGCAACGGCGGTTTGCGCCTATTCCACGCGCGCGCGCCCGGGGGCTCCGGTCTCCGTTCCGCTAGACTGGGAAGGGCTTGGCACTGATGTCCGATCGGACCACTTTACGATTCGCGATGTGCCACAGCGTCTGGCGCGCCTGCGGCGCGATCCCTGGCGGGATTATGAATCCGCGCGGCGTCCGGTTACGCGGGCGTTGATGAAAAAACTGTGAGCGGAATTATGATTCATTAACAGAAAGGAGTTGAATTTATGCTTTGGACTATTTTTGTCGTCCTGCTGGTTTTGTGGCTCCTGGGCCTGGTCACATCCTACACGCTGGGAGGGTTCATTCATGTGCTTTTGCTCCTCGCGCTGGTCGCAATTGTCGTGCAACTTCTCCAGGGCCGGCGCGCCCTCTGAGCACGTTTTTCATTTTGAATTTTTACCTTTTTATTTTTAATTTTCCCCTCAGGAGGTTGTTATGAAACCCTTTGAAGCACTATTGACCGGGACCGGATTGGGCCTCCTCGCGATGTATGTCTTCGATCCCGAGGTCGGACGGCGACGGCGGGCGCTGGCGCGCGATCAGATGACGCGGTTGCAGCGAAAAACCCGGGAAGCGGCGGGGGTCACGGCCCGCGATCTCAAAAACCGGACCCTGGGATTGGTAGCCGAAGGACGGTCGTATTTCTCGGAAGGCGACATCGGTGATGACGTGCTGGCCGAAAGAGTGCGCGCGAAGCTCGGTTTTCTCGTCCGCCACCCCTCTGCAATCGAGGCGCAGGTCGTAGAGGGCCGCGCGATTCTCAGAGGCCCCGTGCTCTCCGACGAAGTGCAGCAGCTCATCGCCGGCATCCGATCCGTCCGCGGGGTACGCGATGTCGAAAATCAACTGGAAGTCCATGATGAACCCAACAACATACCGGCGCTCCAGGGTGATCAGCCGAAGCCGACAGGCGAACCGATCGATATATTGCAGCAACGTTGGTCACCATCCACACGCTTCTTGGTCGGCCTCGGCGGGCTTTTCTTGCTGCTATCGACTGGACGGAATGAGAAAACGCCTGGGACGTTGGCCGCGCTGGGCGGCTTGGCAGCTCTCGCCTGCTCATCGATGAACGGAGAAAAAATCGGCGAACCGGAGAGCGCCGGACGCGGAGCACAAGACGACGTGATCTCCGGTTGGAGTTGAGAGAAAACCTTAACGGATTAGAAAGCATTCTTTGCTCTCTTCGCGTCTTGGCGTGCGGTGATAAAACTTTTTACCACGAGGGACGCGAAGCACACGAGCAAAAGTGGGAGGTGAAAGCAGTCGAGGCCTATGTCCAACCGTGAGTTGCAGGCTAAGTTTCAGTTAAGGCTGAGAGGACTTGGGCAAAAGATCAATCTCTGTAATTGACGGTGTTGGCTTTTGTAGAATCTCGGAGATTTTTTCTAGAACTTCATGGAGTTGGTAGGGTTTCATGATTAAGCCGCCCATTTCTTCCTTGGCAAGTTCCGCCTCGACTTCAGGAGATGGCAAGCCGGTTGCGAAGAGTGCGTTTAGATTCGGCTGTGTCTTTTTCATTATCTGAAAGGCTTCCCATCCGTTCAATTTAGGTAAACGTAAATCCAGGACCACAGCGGCGATTTCATCCTTGTGCCGGAGGTGTAGGTCCACCGCCTCAGCGCCATCTTTTGCTGCCAAAACTTTGTAACCTTCGCCCTCGAGAAAATTTTGCATTAGGCGAAGCTGGTTTATCTCGTCGTCAACAAAAAGCACGGTTGCGCTAGCTCCGGGGCGATTTCCCTTCCGCTCCCCATCTGGTTGCCGTTTTATATCGATAAGCTCAACCTCGTTTTCCGTAAGCGGCAAGTAAATATCGAATGTGGTCCCTTGACTCACTTCGCTTGTAACATCGACAAAACCGGCGTGGTTATTAATAATCCCGTACGACATTGAAAGACCGAGGCCGGTCCCCTGACCGTGCTCTTTGGTCGTGAAAAACGGTTCGAAAATCCGGCGTCTAGTCTCGGCGTCCATTCCCGTTCCGGTATCGCTGATCCGAATACGGACATATCGCTCCTGCTGAGCCTCCCTAAAGCGCTGGCCCGGCTGAGTCCTAGAAACTACTTCCGTTTTCAGCAAGAGCTTTCCGCCTTCCGGCATGGCGTCTCGGGCATTGAGACATAAATTAAGCAGCATTTGGTTGATATGGCTCGGGTCTATAATCACAAAAGGAAGGTCATTCAAGTCCAGAGTCAGTTCAATAGTTTTTGGAAAGGTCTCTTTGAGCAGCTTTGTCAGTCCAATGATGATGCCATTTACATTCGCTGGCTCCATACGGGCTTCGGTCTTTCGCGCCAAAGTTAAAAGCTGTCGCACTATGCCTGCTCCTCGCTGAACCGTCTCATTGATCGCCTCAACACTTTCGGCGAGCTGACTTTTTTCAGAAGAACGCTTGCCAAGAAGCGAAGCGTATCCCTGAATGATGTTGAGGATGTTGTTGAAGTCATGCGCGATACCGCCGGCGAGCGTACCGATGCTCTCCATCTTCTGGGCCTGGAGAAGCTGCTCTTCGAGCTTTTTTCGTTCCTCCATATCGCGTAAGAGCGCCGCATTGGCTTGCCGCAAGTCCCCGGTCCGCTCAGCCACAATTTTTTCCAGCCACTCCTCGGCTAGCTTCCGCTCCGTAATGTCCACCAGCATGTTGATGCCGCCGACGATTTTACCTTCCGCATCGCGCAGCGGCGTCGGATAGGGCGCAAACCAGAGGCGCGTGCCGTCTGGCCGCTCGATGATCACCTCCACACCCCGGATCGCCCGGCCCTCCTTGAGCGCCATGGCCATCGGACATTCGGCGTGCGGCATTGGCGTGCCATCCGCATGGTAGAGCTTCCAACTCACGCACCACTGATCCGTGCCCAGTTCCGGCACGCGGCCGGAGAATTCGCTGGCGACAGGGTTGAAGTGAGTGAGGCGGCCTACAGCGTCGGTCGTGTAGATGGCCACCGGAAGCGCGTCAATCATCTCGCGGAAGCGACGCTCGCTTTCGCGCAATTCCGCGTTGAGCATCTCCATGGACTGTCGGGACTGGACCGCATCTTCCATCAAGTTGAGCGCGGCTCGGCGCGAGTCCTGAGCCTTCTGGACTTCGCCCACGCGCTGAGCGCTTTGCCGCAACGCTTCGCTCTGTTGCTCCACGGTATTGAGGAACGCCACCGCCTGATACGCCACTGAGGCAAACCGGCCGAGGCTTTCAAGCTGCCGGAGGTCTTCGCCGTCGAATTTGCGGCGATCATCGTGCGCGATCGCCCAGATCGTGCCGACCGCTTTGCCTTGGACGTGAAAAGGAACGAGCAAGCCCTCTTCCGCCAGAGGCGTGGCCGCCAGCAAATAGGGGTAACGTTGCTCCCAGTGCCGGAACAACAGCGGGGTGTTGCGGTCGAGCACGTCGCCGCACGGCCCGAAATTGCGCGGCGTGCCCCCGCCCAGGTGCGGTTGCCACGCGCCAGCGATGGCTGCCCAGTAAAACCTCTTTTCGTCTTTCGACAGCAGACTAATGCCGGCTGAATCGGCCTTGAAGACCTTCAGGATCGTGTCGGCCAATGTCTGAAGAATGGTGCGAGGCGAATCGGCCAGCGCCTGAACCAGCGCCGCCAGCGCGCGGTTTTCTGTCTCGTAATCCGGCTGCCGCGCTGGCCGGCGATTCAGTTCCTCGCTGCACAGGATCGCTTCCAGCGGCACGAGGCTGTCGCTGGGAAGCACGGTCGGAGGGTCATCTTGGCTTGGGTGTGTAGCCATCGGTCTCCTTTTCCTCCGGCTCGGATTCGAGTAGATAGCGCGCAGGCTCCCCTTGCCGCTGACAGAGTTCATTGATTTCTCTTTTCAATTCAATCATGCGCAACTCGCGCCCGACCGCGACGCTATTAAAACGGGTCAACTCCTCCGCGTGCGACTGAAGTTCGGCGTGGCTTTCCCGCAATGCTTCGCCTCGTTGCTCCAGCGCATCCAGGAACTCCACGGCTTGATACGCCGCTGATGCAAACCGGCCCAGGCTTTGAAGCTGCCGGAGATCCTCGGCGTCGAACTTGCGGCGGTCGTCGTGCGCGATCGCCCAGATCGTGCCGACTGCTTTCCCCTCGACATAAAAAGGAACAAGCAGGCATTCTTCGACTGGAGGCGTGACCGGCAGGAAATAGGTGTAACGCCGTTCGAAGTGCCGGAACAGCAGCGCGGCGTTGCGGTCGAGAACGTCACCGCAGGGACCAAAGTCGCGTGGCGTGCCGCCGCCAATGTGCGGCTTCCACACGCCGGCGATCGCCGGCCAGTGGAACCGCTTTCCCCCATCTTCCTTGGTCAGCAGACTGATGCCGGCCGAGTCGGCGTTGAAGGCGTCCAGGATCTTGTCGGCCAACGTCTGAAGAATGGTTCGCGGCGAGTCGGCCAGCGCTTGGGCCAGCGCCACCAGGGCGCGGTTTTCCCTCTCGTAATCCGGGGGCCGCGACGGCCGGCGATTCAATTCTTCCGTGCACAGGACCGCTTCCAGCGGCACAAGGCTATCGCTAGGAAGCACGGTCGGAGACTCAAGTTGGGTCGACTTCATAATCAATCATGTCCTTTCAATGCGAGCGCTAACCCGCACCTTTTGGGTTGCGGAAAAACCTTGAGCAACTCCGTGAACGCCTGCAACCGCGAGCGGAAGTGCCAATGTCAACGAACTCCTTTTATCAGCGAGCAAGGCTTTGTCAATATGGATTGTTCTATTTATCCTTCTATCTCAGCCCAAATTATCCGGCGCCGTGCGCGTCGGGGACATTGCTCTGGCGATTGGTAACCCATTGGGCTTAGGTCAAACCGTTACGGCCGGAATCATCAGCGCCAAGGGAGTTCACAAATCCTTTCGCCTTCCGGCGGCAACATCGGCATCGGGAAAACTCGGTTTCTCAGAAACAAGTGGAGTTATTGTAGCTGGGGTTGCGCCCGGAAGCGCGCGGCCGCGCGAGCGGGCATCCGGGAAGGCGATGTGATTGTCAGTTTTAACGGCGAGCGCGTGATAGACGGAAACACCCTGCGTAATCGTGTTGCCAGCACCGCTCCCGGAACGGAAGTCAATTTGACGGTTGCGCGCAAGGGTCGCGAGCAGCAGGTTCCCCTGGAGCTCGATGAGTATCGGTCGCGGTGACCACCCTCCACTTCTTCAGGCGATTTCACAGCGGCTTCGTCTGCGCGTTGGGGCGCAGGTTGCCGTTTTTTCTACGGCTGCTGCAGACTCCCACTCCGATTCGGCTTCTATCGTACAAGTGCGGTTTTAACGACCCGATTCGCACCATAACCTGAAGTGATAAACTTTCCCAAAGATTTTCAGGACGGTAAGAAAATACCACAAGGCCCTGGCCTGACGGCTCCCAGTTTGATAAAAAATTCAAGATGCATTCGCTTTCCCGATCCAGCGCCTCTTTCCATCGGCTCTCTTGCAGCCGCCGCTCTGCCTCCTTGAGCGCTCCTTTAAATTGAGAGACCGCCTGCTGGCGCAAATACCGGAAACGTGGATCGATGCGGATGTACGCGCGGAATGCCATGCTCGCTTCTTAGCTGAGCGAGTCGCTCGAGGTCTTTACGAGAGATCATTGTTGGCTAAGACGAGCCGCCGAAGTGGCTTCTCCCCACTTCGGCGCGAGAAATAATTTTTTGCCAGGCTTCCACGTCAGACTCGGCCCATTAAGGCCATGATGAGTACAATGAGCAAAACCAGGCCTAGAATCCCGCTCGGATAGTAACCCCATCCTGAGCTATAGGGCCAAGTCGGTAGCGCGCCAAAAAGCAGGACGATCAGAATGATGAAGAGTAGTAGTGACACGAGACGTCACCTCCTTCCTAGTAAGCTCTGGGTGAAACATGTAAACGCAAAACTCATACCGATAGCCGTTATGCCGGAACTACGTCTTACAGCTGGCCCAACGTCCCAGAGGCGGGAAGTTTCGGGCCTCGTTTCCCAAAAGAGAGACTTTGGGGCGTTATTCGGTGTTGCAGGCGGACGGGGTAAAATGGGTTCGTTTTTGCTGAAATAAGACGAGCGCAGGATGAAAAGGCTAGGCGGTTTCAAAGCGCTGTTCTTGATCGGAGGCGCATTGCTCATTCTCGCTGTGCTCGCCGCCGTATGGCGCTGGAGTTCATTGTCAGAATTGCTCGACTTCAAGGTCGTCGCTCATTGGCTTGATTCGGTACGCTCTCATCCCTTTGCTCCTTACATCATCATCGCCGCCTTCCTCGTAGGCAGTCAAATCATGTTTCCGATCACCGTGCTGATTCTTGCGACCGCTTACACTTTCGGGCCGTGGCTGGGATTCATCTATGCGATGGTGGGAAGTGTCCTGGGCGCGGTCCTGACTTATAGCATTGGTTATTTCATGGGCCACAATACCTTTAAGCGGATAGCCGGGCGTCATTATGAGTCGCTCGACAAAATGCTTAAAAAAAATGGCCTGATTGCGGTGATCACGACGCACTTGGTGCCGGTCGGTCCGTTTACGATCGTGAATCTTGGAGCAGGCGCGGTTCACGTGCGCCTTTGGGATTTTATTCTGGGTTGCGCGATCGGACTGCTCCCCGGGGTGACTCTCATCACGATTTTCGAACATCAGCTGGAGAGAGCGTTGCGTAAACCTGGAATCGAAACCGCCGTTGTTCTCTCGATGTTCGCCGTAGCGATAGTGGCTTGGTTCTGTTGGACACGGCGCCAGGCACGGATTTAAATCCGGATGACTCCATAGCGCTTTGTGTCCGCTGCCCGCTTAGCAACGCGCGTCCGGCGCTGCTCGCTTTCTCCTGTGCTAAACTTGGGAGTAGTCCCATGGAATCTTTGCAATCGTGAGACAACGAACTTCATAAAAATCCTTGCCTCAGGCAAGACAAGGGTTTCGCTGTCCCGATCCTGTGGCACACCAGTTGCTATGACTTTAATGTAGCGAACTGGAGCAATCCTATGAAAGCAGTATGTTGGAACGGCAAGAGAGACATACGGGTGGAAAACGTGCCGGATCCGCGAATATTGAATCCGCGCGACGCCATCATCCAGACGGAGCTGACGGCGATCTGTGGTTCCGACTTGCACCTCTACAACGGCAACATACCTACCCTGAAGGCCGGCGACATTCTTGGGCACGAATTTTTGGGCAACGTGGTCGAAGTCGGAGCTGCAGTCAAGACGCTGCGGCCGGGTGACCGGGTCATCGTCCCTTTTCCGATTGCCTGCGGCGCTTGCGCATACTGTGCCAAGGAAGAATACGCCTTCTGCGATAACTCTAATCCCAATGCCTGGATTCCCGAAAGGCTTTATGGTCACTCTCCGGCGGGGCTGTTTGGTTATTCGCACATGCTTGGCGGTTACGCCGGCGGACAGGCGGAGTACGTTCGCGTCCCTTATGCTGACGTGGGGCCGGTCAAAATTCCCGCCAATTTGCGCGCCGAGCAAGCTCTCTTTCTCAGTGATATTTTACCCACGGGTTACCAAGCCGCCGAGAACTGCGCTATCAAGCGCGGCGACATTGTCGCGGTTTGGGGCTGCGGTCCAGTCGGACAGTTCGCCATTCAGAGCGCGCTGCTTTTGGGCGCGGAGCAAGTGATCGCTATTGACCGCTTTCCGGAACGTCTCGCAATGGCTCGCACTCAAAGCCAGGCGGTAGCGCTGAACTATGAGACAGTCGACGTTGCGGAAGAGTTGCGCGAAATCACCGGAGGGCGCGGTCCCGACGCGTGCATTGACGCCGTCGGCATGGAGGCTCATGGTTACGGAGTCGCGGGATGGTACGATAGCGCCAAGCAAAAGTTTTGGCTTGAAACGGACCGCCCGACCGCCTTGCGTCAGGCGATCAATGCCTGCCGCAAAGGGGGCACCGTCTCCATATCCGGGGTCTATGGCGGGTTTGTCGATAAGTTTCCGCTCGGCGCCGCCTTCGCCAAAGGTTTGACGCTAAAGATGGGGCAAACGCACGTACAGAAACACGCGCGCCCTCTGCTGGGAAGAATTGAAGCGGGCGAAATCGATCCCTCCTTCGTCATCACGCATCGCATGACGCTGGAGGACGCTCCGTACGGCTACGAAATCTTCAACAATAAGGAGGATGAATGCATCAAAGTGGTTTTGCAGCCATGAATCCTGCTCTCGATGACTTGGAACCGCCGGAAGAAACGAAAATAGGAGTCAATCTAAGTCCGGGCGAGCGATCGTTCTCTGTGATCGCGGGAGGCATTTTCCTGTATGCGGGCCTGCGGCGCCGGAGCTTGCCATTGATTCTCGGCGGGTCCGCTCTGTTCTATCGCGGCGCGAGCGGTTACTCTCTCGTGTCCAACGCCTTGGACAGGCTTGCCGGCCCGCAATTCGGCGTCCAATTTGAGGAAAGCATTACAATTCATAAACCGGTAACCGAAGTTTTTTCTTCATGGCGGCAAATTGAAAATCTGCCGCGCTTTATGTCTCACGTGGAATCGGTAACGCCGTTGGATGGACGGCAATCCCATTGGATCGCCAGGATTCCGGCGCCTCTGCGCCTGGAGTGGGACGCGACAATTACCGACGAGCAGGAAGATCGCAAGATCGCGTGGCGTTCCCTTCCCAGATCGCAGGTTCATCATAACGGCGCGGTTTTTTTTCACTCTCTGCCCGCCCGCGACGCCACCGAAGTGAAAATCATCTTTTCATGCAAGCCTCCGGCGGGGAGCGTGGGAGCCGCGGTCGCCGAGCTATTTGCCATTCTCACCGAACATCAACTCAGAGAAGACTTGCGCGCTTTCAAAGCCGTGATCGAGGCCGGTGAAAAGCCGACGATCGCCGGTCAACCTTCCGGTCGCTTCTGACGCGAAAAGGAGATGCTGATGACAAACGATGCTCGGCGGGGTTTCCCCCTCAAACTTGCCTTCGCTGGCGCCGCGGCCGCTGCGCTGGTTTACGCGGTGCGCCGGCAGCGGCGGCTGGATTTCAAGGGCAAGACGGTGCTGATTACCGGCGGGTCCCGCGGCTTGGGACTGGAATTGGCGCGCGCGTTTGTCGACGAAGGCGCCAAGGTCATCCTGATGGCGCGCAACCAAATACAACTTGCGGAGGTTGCGCGCGACTTTGAGCGCAGTCGATCGCCGGTGGCGGTGCTCGCGTGTGACGTGTCGCAGGAAGAAGAGGTGCGGCGCAATGTGGCGTCGATTGTCGGCGAATTCGGAGGCATTGACATCCTGGTGAATAACGCCGGCATCATTCAGGTGGGTCCGTCCGAGCATATGAAGCTCGAGGATTTCGCCGCAGCCATGGACGTGCATTTTTGGGGCCCGCTTTATTTGATGCGGGCCGTCATTCCTCACATGAAGCGTCGCGGCCGCGGCCGAATCGTGAACATTGCTTCGATCGGCGGCAAAGTTGCCGTTCCGCATCTGTTGCCTTACGTGGCGAGCAAGTTTGCGCTCGTCGGCCTCTCCGAGGGTATGCGCGCGGAATTGGCCAAGGACGGCATTTACGTAACCACGGTCTGTCCCGGCCTCATGCGGACCGGCTCTCATCTCAACGCATTTTTCAAAGGCCAGCATGAAAAAGAGTTTGCGCTATTCAGCGTTGCGAACGCATCTCCTCTACTCTCCACCAGCTCAGGTCGCGCCGCGCGCCAGATCCTTGAAGCTTGCCGCTACGGCGCGAGCGAAGTCGTGATTACTCCTCAAGCCCGCCTCCTGACGCTTGTGAACAGCCTGTTCCCTGCTTTCGTCGCGGAAGCTTTGAGTCTGGTGTGCCGCGCCTTGCCGGGCCCGCAAGAGGCCGGGGGCGACCAGTTGAAGCGGGGCTGGCAAAGCCGTTCGGCGGTGGCTCCTTCCCTGTTAACACAGCCGGCCGATCAAGCCGCGCTGCGGAATCGGGAAGAGTTTCAACCGTCAGCGGCGAAATAGCTGTGAGCCAATCCGCTGCGGCCGCCGTAGGGCGGGCCGCTGCGTTTAAGACATATCCCGCAGAGCCTGGCGGGCTGCAAAGTATCCGCACATCCCATGAACGCCGCCGCCTGGCGGCGTCGATGCCGAGCAAACATAAAGTCCTTTACGTGAAGTTCGATACAGCTTTGGCGTGGGACGAAGAAAGAGCTGGCTTAGAATG
>JBOHVR010000827.1:0-11476 GCA_050735755.1 Binatia bacterium | reverse complement strand
CCCTGTGGGTAACAGCACGCCTCGCCGCTGATAACGTTTTCGCATGGGGTGCCGTGGAGCGAAAACGTGATGTTCTCGCCACAGTTTTCTCCGGTCCAGAATGCCATTGTTTGGACCGCAGTTTTCGTTTCCTCCGTGCATTGCGCGACAAACGCATAGCGTACTTGCAGCGCTTGCGCGAGATGCCGCACTAACGAGCGAAAGAAGTCGCCTCCCGTGACCGTGGCAGTTCCCTCCGTAACGATGCGCAAAATCTCTTCGGCTCGGCCTTTCGGGGTGTCGGCTTCGCCCTCGGCTCCTGTGTTAACCAACGTCATCCTTCCGCCTTCTGCATGAAACGAGCCGAAAATACCGGTTCCTGCGACATTTCGCAACTGTTGCGGCATTTCGCAACCAACGACTTGGATTAAAGACAGCGGATACGATGAAAACAGTTAGAAATCATGTAGTTATACCAATTCGCACCCATGGTATAGGGATTGCTCTAATCGTTGGTATGGAGATCGAAAGAGAATGCTACGAATCACAGAGAGTTTCGCTGACGAAAGAACAGTACAGCTCAGGTTGGACGGAAGGGTCGACGGGTCGATGTTATTCGAACTGGAACAGAGCGTTCTGGCGCATAGAAATCAACGAGGCAAAGCGATCACGCTTGATTTTTCGGGCGTGGTGTTTATCGACGATGCCGGCGTGAAGCTTTTGCGAAAGATGAAGAATAAAAACCTCAAAATCATTAACTGTTCGGTTTTTATTAAAACTGTGATCGGTGATTTGGCCGAGGAGGATGTTTGAAATGGAAAATCAGAATGCGTTGGAGCTGGTAGAAGAGGGTCAGATTCATAACCGAAGGATCCCTGCGCGGTCCGCAACGAGGTCTGGTCTCAACACCAGGAGCGCCGGTCAGGAATCTTATAGAGAGGACGAGAATGCCTTGATCCGGTCGATAGGAGACGGGGACGAGCGCGCGTTTGAGAAGCTCTTTCATCTCTATTCAAAAAAGACATTTCAAATGGCTTACCGGCTTTTGGGAAATCAGCACGAAGCGGAAGAAGCGGTCCAAGAGGTTTTTTTAACCATTTTCCAGAAGGCCAAAACATTCCGTGGAGACTCCCAGTTCTCCACCTGGCTTTACCGTCTTGCGGTGAACGCGGCGCTCTCTCGCATCAGGAAGCAGAAGCGCAGGAAAGAGATCTCCTACGGGGATTTCCTGCCGCAGTTCCAGCCCGACGGTCACCATCAAGTGCGACCGGTAATCGATTGGTCGCCTGAGATAGAGGAAGGCTCTCCTAATCAGGAATTGCAGCGCGCCCTGAGGAGCGCGCTCACTGCGCTAAAGCCGGTCGACAAAGCCATCATAGTCCTGAGCGATATTGAGGGATTCTCCGATCAAGAGATCGCGCAGTCGCTTAGTCTTACCGTGAGCGCGGTCAAGACCAGATTGCATCGGGCGCGCCTGTTCCTGCGCGGGAAACTGGCGGTTCATCTGGGGTACTCGGCCGCATAGCAATGGCAAAGAGCAGAGCGCATGGCGCAAAGCGCAAAGCGCTGAGCGCAGAGCGTTCGGGAGTTCAGCGCCATGCGCCATGCTCTTTGCTCCTTGCGAATCCGCGCGATGCCCGATGCCAGTTTCCACCCCGCATCTTCTCCTGCCGCGCGGGCATCTAAGCTACGTGATTAGTTCCCTCACCCGTCATTGGCCCGAGTATTTGATGGAAGCCGCGGGTCTTGGTTTCTTCATGATCTCCGCCTGTTTGTTCGGAACTCTGATCGAGCATTCGTCGTCACCGATGCGCCAGGCGATAGCGGACCCAATGCTGCGTAGGATCTTGATGGGCATCGCCATGGGGTTAACGGCCATCGGTATCATTTACTCGCCGTGGGGCAAACAATCGGGCGCGCACATCAATCCTTCGGTTACCTTGACCTTCTTGCGCTTGGGTAAGGTAAAGACGTGGGATGCGGTCTTCTACATTGCCGCCCAGTTCTCTGGGGCGATTCTCGGCGTCGTAACCGCTGCATTCTTGCTCGGCAACCTCCTCCGCGACCCGCACGTCAACTACGTGGCGACCCTGCCGGGGGAATACGGTATAGGGGCTGCATTCCTGGGCGAGCTGGTGATTTCTTTTATCCTCATGACGATCGTGCTCTATGCTTCGAACAACTCCAGCCTGCACCGATTCACCGGTCTCTGCGCGGGTTTGCTGGTGGCGAGCTACATCACGTTTGAGGCTCCCATTTCAGGCATGAGCATGAATCCCGCCCGGACTTTCGGCTCGGCGTTTTCCGGGCAAATATGGACGGCTGTATGGCTTTATTTCGTCGCGCCGGTTATGGGCATGCTGCTGGCTGCTGAGCTTTATGTTCGTGTCAAAGGATACCGCAGTGTAGGATGCGCGAAGCTACACCACGAAAACAGCAAGCGCTGCATCTTCTGCGGCAAGCCGGCCGAAATCCGGTCTCTGGAGGCATTGCTCACGCAAGAGCTCCCATAATCTTCCTCGGCCTATCCAGTTCTCATTGAGAAACTGCCGGTTCGCCCTTCGACACTACGCAGGACGAACGGAAGAAGAAAGAAATTAGCACGGGATTCCCGTTCATGCTGAGCGCCGTCGAAGCATTTCTTAGACTTTTTTAACGGGCTGTTGGCTTTTTCCCAAAACGACCCGCATCTTTTTTCGCTGGCCGCATATCTAACCCATAGTGACCGAAAATTGGGACAATGCGGCGCGTCCCAAAAGACAACTTACCAGCAACGCGGATTTAACATTCGAGCGGTAGAGATCTTTGAAACCGCCAATAGGAAGCGAGGAATGTTTATGGCCCATGGGCCCGGCGCGGATAATCTTTACTCACAAAAAGCTTCTTTTAAAGACAACGAGTGGGCTATTGTCCTGGCAGGAGGGGACGGAACTCGGCTTCGCCCCCTGACCCGGAGAATCGCCGGCGATGAGCGTCCAAAGCAGTTCTGCCGAATTCTGGGGGGGGAAACGCTTCTCGAGCAGACAAGTCGCCGGATCGCGCTGGCGATTGCGCCAGAAAGAACGCTGTGTGTCTTGAACCGAGCGCACGAGCCGTTCTATTCCGCGCTTATGTCTGATCTCGCTCCGGCAAATCTAGTGGTTCAGCCGGGTAACCGCGGGACGGCACCAGCCATTCTCTACGGCTTGCTGCGAGTCGCAGCCTTCGATGCCAACGCTCTGGTAGCTTTGTTCCCGTCCGATCACTACATCTCCGACGACGAGAGATTCATGCGTCATATCCGCGCCGCGCTTGATGCGGTGCGCGCGCGCCCCGAGTTGACCGTCTTGCTAGGGATTCACCCGGAAAGTCCGGAGGTCGAGTACGGTTGGATTGAGCCGGCAGAGTCCATTTTTGCGGGAGAAGGATCGCGGCTTATGGGCGTGCGCCGCTTTTGGGAAAAACCGCATTACGCGCTGGCCAAAGAGCTTCAGGCACGCGGCTGCTTGTGGAATAGTTTTGTCATGATTGCCTCCGCGCGCGGCCTTCTCGAAATGATCGCGAGCGCGGTTCCGAAAGTCTACGGCGCATTCTCAAGACCGGGTTTAGCGTTGGGTACCGGCAGGGAACGCGAAACCGTAGAAAGACTTTATACCCGTCTCGTTGAGTCAAACTTTTCGCACGAAGTTCTGGCTCTGCGGCCGGACCGGCTCGCCGTCCTCAGAGTCACGGGAATAACTTGGAATGATTTAGGAGAGCCCCGCCGTGTCATGGCGTCACTCAGCCTGGCCGGACTGCGCCCTCACTGGGCCGAAGCCGCGATTGCACAATCTGCGTAAACGTAGAACCGCCGCGCTCGCTCCCCGCATTTCCCTTTTCTGTCTCTTGCATCCTTTTTTCTCCTGCGACAGTCTAACGTTTATAGGGGGACAGACCACATGAAAGCAATTGGCGTCTATCCAGCAAAGCGTGAAGTCAAACTCGTCGAGCACGAGGAACCAGGAA
The DNA here is from genome assembly GCA_050735755.1 of Binatia bacterium. Taxonomy (GTDB): domain Bacteria; phylum Desulfobacterota; class Binatia; order UBA9968; family UBA9968; genus DATMAM01. Next base: position 7,513 of record JBOHVR010000827.1, on the reverse strand, counting down.
TTTCCACGCCCAATCAAGTCAAGCTGCGCATGCTCGAAGCGGGCGTCTGCGGCACGGACAAGGAAATCTGCGCGTTCCAGTATGGGACGCCGCCCTTGAATTACGATTATCTCGTGATCGGGCATGAATCTCTGGGCGAAGCGGTCGAGGTTGGTCCCGCCGCGACCCGAGTGAAACCGGGCGATCTCGTTGTGCCAATGGTGCGCCGTCCGTGCCCGCACAAATACTGCATGGCATGCCAATCCGATCGTCAGGATTTTTGCTTTACCGGAGATTTCATAGAGCGAGGCATCAAGGAAGCCCACGGCTTTATGACGGAGTTCGTCGTGGATGACGAAAAGTACATGAATGTTGTCACAAAAGAGTTGCGGGACGTGGCGGTTCTCGTCGAGCCGCTGACGATCGCGGAGAAGGCGTTGACGCAGGTGTGGCAGGTCCAACAGCGCTTGCCGTGGGGTTGTCCTGTGGAACCCGGCAAAGCCCAGGCGCATTGTCACCGCGCCGTTGTGCTGGGCGCTGGCCCGGTCGGGCTCCTGGGCGCTATGGCTTTAGTGAACTATGACTTTGACACCTACGTTTACTCGCGCGAGGCCGAGCCTAACCCTAAATCCGAACTCCTGAAATCCATCGGAGCTCACTACATTTCCGCGGAAACCGACTCTTTGGAAAAGCTGGCGCAGCAAGTCGGCAACATTGATCTCGTTTACGAAGCCACGGGCGCGTCCCGCCTCGCGTTTGACATGATGCAGTATCTGGGCACCAACGGCATCTTTGTCTTCACGGGAGTTCCCGGAAGAAAAGCGCCCGTGGAAGTAGACACCGACCTGGTGATGCGCAACCTGGTACTCAAGAATCAGGTCATATTCGGGACTGTGAATGCCGGGCGGGATTCCTTTGAGAACTCGATTCGTGATCTCGAAACTTTCTCGAAGCGCTGGCCCGACGCCGTCAAGTCTCTTATCACCGGGCGCTTCCCGATGGAGGCTCATCGCGACCTTCTCCTCGGTCGCGCCGAGGGGATCAAGAATGTCATCAAACTTGGATAACAAAGCGGAGTGGCTTGAGGCCGACGGGCTCGGCGGCTTCGCTTCGGGCACGGTGAGCGGAATCAGAACGCGCCGCTATCACGCGCTCCTCCTCGCGGCGCTGACACCGCCCACGGGCCGCTTCGTGATGGTCAACGGGTTTGACGCGTGGGTCGAGACGCCCGCAGGATTGTTTTCGCTCACATCGCAGCTCTATGCCCCTGACGTGGTTCATCCTGACGGCGCCCGCCGGATCGAAAATTTTGCGCCCGAGCCGTGGCCGCACTGGGTTTACCAACTCGAGGATGGCACGAAGATCGAGCAGGAGCTTTTCGTCAGAAATGGCGCCTCGGTTGTCGCTCTCGGGTGGCGGCTGCTTAGTCCGGGAAATGACGTAAAGCTCTGTCTGAGGCCTTTTCTCTCCGGCCGCGATTACCATTCGCTGCATCACGAAAATCCGGGTTTTCGCTTCGACGCGGAAATTAATGGCGAGCGCATCACATGGGGTCCCTATAACGGGTTGCCAAAGATCGTGAGCCTCGCAAACGGAGATTACACGCAGCAACCGGACTGGTATCGCAATTTTCTTTATGAGGAAGAGCGCGCCCGCGGCTTGGACTGCGCCGAGGATCTTGCGTCACCGGGAACTTTGCGTTGGGATTTAACTCGGAATACGGCGGTCTGGGTTCTTGCGATTGAAGGACAACTCGATTCCAGCGGGGCTTCCGCGCTCGATTGTTTTCACGGGCTTCGCGCCGCCGAAGAAAAGCGCCGGCAAAAATTTCCTTCGCCTCTTCAGCGCGCGGCCGACGCCTACATGGTCCGGCGCGGTGAGGGAAAAACGATCGTCGCAGGATATCCCTGGTTTACGGACTGGGGCCGCGACACTTTTATAGCGCTGCGCGGAGTGTGCCTTGCCACAGGACGCCTGGCCGAGGCGCGCGACATTCTGGTCCAGTGGGCGGGCGCGGTCTCGGAAGGCATGCTGCCGAATCGCTTCCCCGATCGAGGAGAACAGCCTGAGTTCAATTCCGTCGATGCTTCCCTATGGTACGTCATTGTCGTGCACGAGTTTCTCGCGTTATCAAAGAAGCAAGATTTTAAGTTGAGTTCCGCCGACCGCCGCAGGCTTGAAGCGGCGATCGAGGCGGTTCTTTCCGGATACGCGCAGGGGACACGCTACAAAATTCGCATGGATCACGATGGCTTATTGGCCGCCGGCGAGCCGGGCGTGCAATTGACCTGGATGGACGCCAAAGTCGGCGATTGGGTTGTTACGCCGCGCATCGGCAAGCCGGTCGAGATTCAGGCGCTCTGGCTCAATGCCCTTTCGATCGGAGCGCAATTTTCCGCGCGCTGGCAGTCGATCTATGAGCGCGGACTTGAAGCTTTTCAGCCACGGTTCTGGAACGACGAGCGCCGCTGTCTTTTCGATGTCATCGATGTGAACCATCAGGCCGGGACGACGGATCCGAGCTTGCGTCCTAACCAAATCTTTGCGGTCGGCGGCCTGCCGCTAGCCGTGCTCCAACAAGAGCGAGCGCGGAGCGTCGTCGAAGCCGTAGAAAAACACCTCTTGACGCCGACGGGACTACGCTCGCTTGCGCCGGGAGAGCCTGGCTATACGTCGCATTACGTCGGCGGAGTTCGCGAGCGCGACGGCGCGTATCACCAGGGCATTGCCTGGCCTTGGCTCATCGGGCCATTTGTCGAGGCCTGGTTGCGCGTTCACGGCAACACGCTTGAGGCCAAGAAAGAGGGGCGCGCGCGATTCTTGACTCCTTTCCTCCAACATCTCGATCAGGCCGGGCTTGGGCACGTTTCTGAGATCGCCGATGCCGAACCGCCCTACACGCCTCGCGGCTGTCCTTTTCAGGCCTGGTCGCTCGGCGAGCTGCTGCGTCTCGATCTTTCCGTGCTCGCATAATCGCGAACCCTCCGCGTGCATTCATCGATCCAAATCTCAGTCATTCCCGAAGACTTTCACGCAGTTCACTTGCCGCGGGGATATTCATTCTACCTAATTCACGCTCGGCTTTCCTTTGTTGTCTTCCTGAGCGGTAGCGAAGGATCTGTTTATTTTCGAGATTCTTCGGTCTGGCGACCTCAGAATGCCAATAGAAGTCCTGCATCGTTTTCGTTCTCACTCGCATCTAAGAAGCAAGGTCAAACGCTGCACCGAAAGATCCGGGCAGCAAACTAATTCAAGGAGGTTCAAACATGGACCAGATTTGTAAGATTCGAATGTCGCGCAGCGGCGTGGCGAGCGCATTTTTCGGCGCGGCGCTGCTGGCGATAACGAGTAGTTTCGCCGCCGAGATGCATACGAGCGGACCCTTCAAGGGGCTTAAAGCTAACACCGGAAGGGTGATTCATTCTACGGAGGGCGACAAACAGGTGCTTACGCTTTCGGCCGATTTCAAGAATCCCGAGGCGCCGGACCCGCACTGGCAGGTGATCGACTCCAAGGGAAACGTCTACATGCTGCAGAAATTGATGATCAAAGGGGACAAGACCAATAAGAAGATCGTTTTGCCCGCTTATATCAGAGACGTGGCCAAAGTGCAGATGTGGTGCGCGTTCGCGGAAACCAATCTCGGCGAGGCCATCTTTGAGAAGCCCGTGCTGTTGAGCTCCAGGTGATACGCGCGCGCGGACTTTTTTGTCGACCGCGATGGAAGGAGGCCAAGATGAAAACTGTTAGCGGTGTGACGGCGTTTTTGTTGCCCTTGGTGACGGCAGGGGTTCTTCACGCCGAGCTCCCGAACAAGAAAGTTCTTACGCTCGAGGCGGCGGAAAAAGTGGCTGCCGCCGCCGAGGCCGAAGCGAAACGGCGAAACGCGACGGTTGTTATCGCTGTGGTGGACGACGGCGGATTCCCCGTCCTCATCAAGCGGCTCAATGACACCCAGGTTGCGAGCGTGGACGTCGGCATCGGCAAGGCCCGGACCGCGGCAATTTTCCGGCGCTCGAGCAAAGTCTTCGAAGATCAGGTGCGCAACGGGCGGGTTGCGGCGATTGCACTACCGGGCTCCACGCCGCTGCAAGGTGGCCTGCCGATCGTCTACGACGGAAAAGTCATCGGGGCGATTGGCGTGAGCGGCAATACGCCGCAAGAGGACGAGGAGATTGCCATGGCGGGTGCCGCCGCCATCGCCGGCTCGGAAAAGGCTATGCCGAGCAACGTCACCTATTTTCCGTCGAAGCAAGTCAGCCAGGCGTTTGTCAAAGGCATGCCGCTGATCGAAATCGAAAACTATAAGGTGCACGCTAGCCACCGCGACGAATCTGGAATTGCCGAAATCCACACCCACGATACCGACATTATTTATGTGCTTGAAGGTAACGCCACATTCGTTACGGGGGGAACGGCTGTAGATCCCAAAACCATCGCGCCGGAGGAGATCCGGGGCAAGGAAATTCGCGGCGGCGAGGCACGGCGAATCATAAAAGGAGATGTCGTTGTGGTTCCGAACGGAATCCCGCACTGGTTCAAAGAAGTCTCTAGCCCGTTCAACTACTACGTTGTGAAAGTGCGATCGGAAAACTAGGCGCTTAAAATAAGGAAGCGAACATGAAGTCCATCGTAGCCACTGTCATTGCTTTATTGTTGTTGCTGCTGAGTACTGACTCAGGTGCCCTTGCGCAGGACACGTATACAGGGCGCAAAGCGGAGGCCGTTATCGACCTCGGCACCAAAGAAGGCGCTACCCTTGTCAACGGAGTGTGGCGCTATAGTGATACGAGGATCATTGAAGTTGACTTCAAAGCCGCTGGAGCCGGCGGCCAGCCGACGGGAAGACCCAACAAGGCTTACGACTATGAACCCCATGCCGGCCGGGCGGACTTCGATGATTCGAAGTGGGAAGTTCTTGATCCTACAACTTTGACGCAACGCCGGTCGTCGGGCCGGCTGGCGTTCAATTGGTATCGCGTCAATGTCACGATTCCGGAGCGCATCGGCCAGTTCAACCCGACTGGCTCTACGGTCGTATTTGAGACTTCGGTTGATGATTACGCCGAGGTCTGGGTGGACGGCGAGTTGCCACGAGCCGCGGGTCAAAGCGGCGGCTCGGTGATCAAGGGCTGGAACGCCATGAACCGTTTGATCATCGGACGAAACGTGAAGCCAGGACAGAAGATCCAACTGGCGATCTTTGGCATCAATGGGCCGGTTTCTAACCCGCCGACCAATTACATCTACATGCGCTACGCGAAGCTGGAATTTCATAAGGTGAAAGGCGGTCCCGTCGCAGTGGCGCCACAGGAAGCCAACGTGGAAGTTGTGCGGCTCGATCCGGCGATCGATGCGATCGTTCCGCCCAATCCAAAGATCTTCAAGCTGGCTCAAGGGTTCATTTTCACGGAGGGTCCGGTTTGGGTCCGCAACGACAACTACTTGCTCTTCAGCGACCCAAACGCAAACACGATCTACAAATACGCTGCCGACGGACACCTCTCGGTCTTCAAGAAAAACAGCGGCTATAGCGGAAAAGATATCGGGGAGTACGGCCAACCCGGCTCCAATGGACTCACCGTAGATCGACAAGGCAGGCTTACGATCAACGAGCACGGCAATCGCAGAGTCACACGCCTGGAGAAAGATGGGCGCTTAAACGTTGTCGCCGACCGCTACGAAGGGAAGCGGCTGAACAGTCCCAACGATCTCGTTTACCGTTCCGACGGAACGCTCTTTCTCACCGATCCCCCTTTTGGCTTGCCTAAATTCTATGACGATCCGCGCAAGGAGCTGTCCCACAGCGGCGTCTACGCTCTGCGCAATGGCAAGCTCAAGCTTGTCAGCAAGGATCTCAAGGGCCCGAACGGCATCGCGTTCTCGCCCGACGAGAAGCATCTCTACGTCGGCAACTGGGATCCAAAGAAAAAAGTGGTCATGCGTTACGACGTAGACCTTGAAGGAAACCTGTCGAGGGGGAAAATTTTTTTCGATATGACCTCGGCGCCGGGTGAAGATGCCATCGACGGCATCAAGGTGGATCATGAGGGCAACCTCTATGTTTCCGGACCCGGCGGAATATGGGTCATCTCTCCGCAGGGAAAGCATCTGGGAACTATCTTAGCTCCCAAGCACCCGCACAACATGGCCTGGGGCGGCGAAGATGGAAAAACTCTCTATATGACCGCGGGCGACACGGTGTATCGCATGCCGCTAAACATCCCCGGGGTGCGTCCGTAAGAAGAGATAGAAAAAATCGGCACGGAGAAAAAGACCATGACCAACGCCCGACCCCTCAGCATCCCAGTGATTCTGGGGACCACGCGCAAAGGACGCATGAGCACGCACGCGGCGCGTTTCGTGACAATGCAGATCGAGAAGCGGGCGGGGGTCGTGACCGAGCTAATCGATATCTCAAATCTGCCCATGCCGGTGGACGATGCCGGCGATGGAATCAAGGACCCGATGTTCGCGGAGAAAATGGCAATGGCGGACGCGCTCGTTATTGTGACTCCGGAGTACAACCATAGCTTTCCGGGATTGCTCAAGCATGTGCTGGATAGCTGCTTGAAGGAATACATTCACAAGGCTGCGGGGATTGTCGGCGTATCGGCGGGGCCGTTCGGCGGTGTTCGGGCGATCCAGGATTTCCTTCCCGTGATTCGCGAGCTGGGTTTGGTGAATATTTTCTGGGATGTCAATTTCGGCAACGTGAGCAAGGTTTTTGACGAAGCGGGCAAGCTGCTCGACGAGGCGTTCGCGGCGCGCGCGGACAAGTTCATCAGCGAACTTATCTGGATGGCGAAAACGCTGCGTTACGGCCGCGACAATATTTCTTTGGATGCCTGAACGGGAGGAGAGTATGGCAAGACAGAAGATGATTTGCCCGAAGTGCGGTGATGAGATGAACCATCACGCGGACAAGCTGGTCAATCCGGTGACTGCGGAAGAGGCCGAGAGAATAAATCCGGCACTGGGCGGGCTGATCGAAGAAACGCACTATTGTCCGGGATGCGGCGCGGTGGAGTCGCGCCGGACGGAATGAGTCGTGAACGTGTTGAGGCCTAAGTAATGAAAGACAAGACCGAAAACAACATCGATAAGGTTGTCAAATCGGATGCGGACTGGAAGCAAGGTCTGACGCCGATGCAGTACCATGTTTTGCGCCGGAAGGGGACGGAGCGTCCGTTCACGGCCAAGTGCGTTCATCATAAGGAAGACGGGACCTACGTTTGCGCCGGGTGCGGGCAGGAACTGTTTCACTCGGACACGAAGTTCGATTCCGGGAGTGGCTGGCCCAGCTTCTGGGACGCCGTTGACGGAGACAAGATTGAACTCAGAGATGACGCTACCCATGGTATGCACCGGGCCGAAGTTCTCTGCCGTCGCTGCGGCGGCCACCTAGGCCACGTCTTTGACGATGGTCCGCAGCCAACCGGCCAACGCTACTGCATCAATTCAGAGAGTCTGGACTTCAAAAAGGTCCCCGATCAAGGGGCTGAAAGTCGATAAAGCAAGGCAGCCTCTTTTA
>JBOHVR010000826.1:0-3165 GCA_050735755.1 Binatia bacterium | reverse complement strand
GGCTAGAAGGGAGCAAGGCCTTTGCGAAAGAGCTGTTGGCGGAAAACGGGATCCCGACGGCTCCCTTTCGTACTTTTTCCGATAGCCGGTTGGCCCTTGAATACGTGCACAAGCGCAACGGGCCTTGCGTCGTCAAGGCTGACGGTTTGGCTGGAGGCAAAGGAGTTGTGGTATGCTCGAGCGCCGCAGAGGCTGAATCTGCCGTTGGACAGATTATGGTACAAAAGGTCTTTGGTAACGCGGGAGAGAGGGCTGTGGTCGAAGAGTTTCTTGAGGGCGAAGAGGTATCCTTCATGGTGCTGCTGGATGGAACGCACTACTTGCCCTTAGCCTCCTCACAGGATCACAAACGGGTGTTTGACGGTGACCGCGGGCCTAATACAGGCGGAATGGGCGCATATTCGCCGGCGCCGGTCTTTACAGCTGAGATCGAACGACTCGTTCTCACGAAAATTCTCGAGCCTCTAATAGCCGGTTTAAACAAGCGGGGAATCCGTTATCATGGGATTCTTTACGTCGGTTTGATGCTTACGGGGGAGGGTCCCAAAGTTTTAGAGTTCAACGTCAGGTTCGGTGATCCCGAATGCCAGCCGCTTTTGCTGCGCCTGGAGAGTGATCTGGTTGCCCTGATCGAAGCAGCTATTCATGGCGAGCTGGGTCACGCTCAGGCGCAATGGCGGCGAGACGCTGCCGTGTGTGTGGTTCTCTGTGCCGGAGGATACCCCGGGCCGTTTGAAAAAGGACAGGCGATCCACGGTTTAGAGAAACTGAAGTCATGGCAGAAGGGTTTTGTATTCCACGCCGGGACGTTTTTCGACGGAGCCCAATGGTTAACCGCGGGCGGCCGTGTGCTGGGCGTAACCGCGCGGGGAGCCGGGATCCGCGCGGCCGTAGAGGAAGCCTATCGAGCTGTCCAACAGATCGAATGGGAAGGGATGCACTATCGAAGGGATATTGGCGCTCGGGCACTACACCGCGGGTAAGGAGTCTAGGCGATGAGCACAAAAACGCGTGTGGCGATTCTCATGGGGAGCGACTCGGATTTTCCGGTAATGGAAGAGGCAGGGAAACGACTCGAATACTTCGGGGTTCCTTATGAAATGCGCATCTTCTCGGCGCATCGCTCGCCGCGTCAAACTCTTGAGTATGCGGCTGCGGCGCGCGATCGGGGCATCGAAGTATTTATTGTCGGCGCCGGCGCAGCGGCGCATTTAGGAGGCATAGTAGCCGCGAATACGACGGTGCCCGTCATTGGAGTTCCTATCGATTCTTCCAGTTTACAAGGCATGGATGCTTTGCTCGCTACCGTGCAGATGCCGGCTGGGGTGCCGGTGGCGACAATGGCGATTGGCAAGGCGGGAGCGGCGAACGCAGGGATCCTTGCGGCGCAGATTCTTGCTCTTGCCGACGCGGATTTAGCAGCGGCGCTCCGTCGTTTCAAAGAGGAATTGGCGACCGGTGTTGAAGAGAAAGATAAGACGCTACAAAAAGAGCGCCAAGGCCGAAGGCCTTCTCACTGAAGCGTTGGAGGTTCTCAGGCACGGACAGGTCATCGCTTTTCCAACGGAGACCTTCTATGGACTGGGGGCCGACGCTCTCAACGGGAAAGCCGTGGCGCGCGTTGTCGCGCTGAAAGGGCGTGATCCGAATAGTCCTCTGCCTGTCATTGTTGCCGATGAACGCATGCTTCGATCTGTCGTTACGATTGTTGCACCTTTGGCGCGCCGTCTCATGGACCAATTTTGGCCCGGACCGCTGACCTTGGTAATGCCGGGCAATCCTAAGCTTCCCAAGCCGCTGCTCAACCGGAAGGGTGGAATCGGAGTACGAGTCTCAAACCATCCGATCGCGCAACGTCTGGTGGCAGAGTTAGGACATCCGATAACCGCGACAAGCGCGAATCCGTCAGGCCAAGTCCCCGCACGCTCATGGCAAGAAGTGCTCGGCTATTTTGCCGCCAGAGTTGGACTCATTATTGACGGAGGGCAGCTGACGAGCAAGAAAGGCTCGACTGTCGTTGAAGTCAACGGAGATGAAATTCGCGTGATTCGGGAAGGAGAGATTAAGCCTGCGACGCTCTACAAAGTCGTAGGTTCGGCTTCCTAGGTATGGTTCGCATCGCACCGTTTCGCGGCTTGCTCTATAATCCGAAGCGGGTTTCGGACTTTTCTAAGGTTGTTGCACCGCCTTACGATGTGATCAACGCCGAGGAGCAGGACAAGCTTTATCGGAGATCTCCGTATAATATCGTGCGGCTCATTCTAAGCCGGGAGGCGAATGCCTATGAAAACGTGGCCGGGCTCTTCCATAGCTGGCAGGAAGAAGGCGTGCTTGTACGGGAGGAGCGTCCGGCGATTTACTTCCTGCGTCAACGGTTCCGCTTGCGCGACGGGCAGGAAAAAGAACGCCTGGGGTTTTTTGCCCTCGCGCGGCTCGAGGATTTTTCCGCCGGGAGCATTCATCCGCACGAGCGCACGCTCGAAGCCCCGAAGGAAGATAGGTTACGCATCATGCTGGCATGCGATGCTCATCTAAGTTCTATCTTTGCGCTCTATTCCGAGCCTAAGCAGATCATCAACCGAATCCTAGCCGAGCAAACCCAGGGGCTAAAGCCGACCGTGCAGACCCAGGATCATGACGGGGGGGCTTGCGAGCTGTGGTCCGTGAGCGACGCCGAAGTCATCCAGGCCGTGCAAAAGACGATGACGAATCAACCGCTGCTGATCGCCGATGGGCATCACCGCTATGAAGCTTCTCTGCGCTACCGTGATCACTGGCGCCGCGAGCGGGGAAATTCCAATGGAGGGGAAGCTTTCAATTTCGTGCTTATGTATTTTGCCAACTTGAACGATCACGGCTTGGTGATCTTACCGACGCACCGTTTGGTGCGCGGCTTTACGCCGATTCCTTTCCGGCGTTTGGAAGAACTGCTGCAGCAGTATTTTTATCTTGAGCCTTATCCCAAACACCGCGAAGGAGAACGTGACTTCCTTAAGGCCCTGAAAGCTAACCGGCGTAAGCGGTTTTTGTTAGGCGCATCGTTCAGCGGTGATCCACGCTATTTGATCTTGCGCTTAAAGAGCAAGCGCGCGATGCAACGTTTAGCCCCGGATCTGAGCGCGTCACTGCAGGAGCTGGATGTCAGTATTTTGCACCGCCTTGTGT
>JBOHVR010000825.1:0-2869 GCA_050735755.1 Binatia bacterium | reverse complement strand
CGTCCTATATCCAACCGAAGCAGTGGTGCGCCATGCCTTGCGCGGGATGGCCACTTATCACCTGCCGTGGTTCGATGCCCACATGTGGGCCTACGCGGAGTTCTACAATCTCTCGCCTCTCTACACGGAGGACTTCGAATCCGGCACCCGTCTAGGCACAGTGGAGATCGTCAATCCGCTGGTTTAGTTAAACCCACGTGGGAAACAAGATAGCCAGTGGTTTTCAAGCGATCCAGGGAATCTGAGGCTGCATCCCGCGGACCACTCGTAGCTTTGATCCTTCCCGTCGCTGCCTTTGCCTGTTCGACATTTTCTATATCGGCAACGAATTCAACGGCGTGGATATACTGTCGTGTTTGTAACCGAGCTGATTTTCAACGCGAAGGTGTGACGGGCACCATGCCCGATCGGCAGTGCGCGATCGTTTATCTCATAAGCCAGGATTGTCTGAGGATGATTCGCATCGATGACGTGCGCTGCTTGAGAACTGGCGAAGATTGACGTAATGGCTCGTTATTGAATATTGTCCACCCCAAAACAAGGAGAGAGACCCATGCCTTTGTTCCAGGTTCTCCAGGGTGATGGCCATGGCAAAACTAATCGGCAGCTTGTTGAGATGCAGCCCGTACAGTTCGCCAGCGAGGGATGGTTTGAACGGAGAGACCTCCAAGCGTTGCTCCGCGACAATCCAAAGGCTATCGATCCGAATCTGATGGTCATTTCGGAAGAGTTTGAGGAGTGGGATGAGAGCAAACGTCGAATAGATCTGCTCGGCCTGGATAAGCAGGGCAAGCTTGTCGTGATTGAGCTCAAGGTAGTTGAGGGGGGTGACCACATGGAACTACAGGCATTGCGCTACGCCGCCATGGTCTCCACCATGAATTTCGATCAAGTCGTCAGCACCTATGCGGCATTGCAACGGAAGCCGCCCGAGGAAGCCCGCAAAGAGGTTCTCAACTTCTTGAACACACAAGACCCCGTTATTAAAACTCCGCGTGTTGTCCTTGTCGCTCCCAATTTCTCGAAGGAGATCACCACTACTGTCCTCTGGCTCAACGAGAGGGGGCTAGACGTCCGATGCGTCAAAGCTAACCTCTACAAGCTTGGTGAAGATCGCTATCTGAATCTCGAGGAAGTAATCCCCCTCCCATCCGCCAGCGATTACATGATGAAAATTCGCGAAAAGCAAAAGACAGAGGAGCGGACTACAGCCGAGTTGCTTCACCTTGAGTTCTGGACCCAGTTCGGGAAATACCTCGAAGACCGTAGAAGCCCGATTCACATGGGTAAGCCTTCAACCACCGCCATGGGCAACGTTTCTCTTGGCCGAAGCCTGTTCCGCCTCATTCCATGGAACGTAGTGCGTGATGCCCATTCGGGGATCTGGGTACGGTTCATTGGAACCGATGTGAATACTATCTACGAGAAGATCCCGCAAGATTACCGGCACCTAGTGGAGGAGAAGCTGTCGCCGTTGGGAGAATGGGTTTGGCTTCCGCAGGATGCACAAGGAGTTGTCCTGAGTCTGCGCCGTCGCTCCACTCTCTCAAAGCGGGAAAGCTGGCAAGAGCTGAATGGATGGATGGCTCAGGCACTTGAGACGACGTACGAGTTATTCACCAAGATCGTCACGAGCCTGAATGCGGAAGGGTTTGTCCTTGATGCCCCGTCGGACGCTGACGGCGAGTTGACCAAAGAAGCCAGTGGGCTGACGAGTAACGAATGAACAGACTCACTTCCCGAGATTAACCGACCGGTCTTCTGACCGGAATGAAGACGACCATCCACGCTGGGCCTGAAAAAAAACAGCAGGCCAGGTGCGCGAACCCGGCAGTATGCTTGAGGCTGTCGTGGCTGGAGGTCGCTGGGTGCGGAGGCGAGTGAGTAGATAATGGCGAGCGAGGACACGAACAAGAATCGGAAAGGCCTGGCAGAGCAGACCGCCGCCGACCCGCCAACGCCATCACCTGAAGAGCAAGCGGCGCTGCAGAACCTCGTGGACGCACTGGTATGGCGGGCGTGTACACCGGAACATGGGGCAAAGGTCGGACCGCATGAATACGTGGTCCGGTACAAGACCTGTCCAGAAGAGTCGTGGGCAGCGCTCCAGGAAGCAATTGGACGTTACGGCCGACGGGAGCGGTATCTCGTGACGGGGAACACGTTTACGTACCTCCTGCTGGGCGATCATCGCTACTGGACGGCGCTGGGCTGGGAGGTGATCAACCGGGCGAGGCAAGTGGCGGTTGCAGATAAGTATGGGCCGCCGGCAGAGCGGCTCCGGGCACTAAAGCTTAACCTCGAGTTCCGCGATGGGCGGGTCGTCAATTTGGACAGCAGCGAAGTTTACGATCCCGCAGCAATCGCGGCACGGATTCCGTGGGTGAAATTTCGCGGGGAGACCGTGCCGCCGACGATGCCGGCACATTGGTACGTGGTATTGGGTCGGTGTGCTGACGTGGATTGGAATATCTTAGCGTTCGCGATAGCGAAGCACCCGGAAAGTTACCTCGCCTATTTTCGTGGCTATCGGACGCCGAATCGATATCTCGACCTTGCCGATGGGTATCGCTACTGGCGCACGAAGCTCCATGGAACACATATGCTCAATCGATGCACCCCGGACTCGTGCGAGCCGCCGAGGCGGGTTGACCAGGGAGCGATGCCCGAGACTAATTGGAAAGGGCCGCCGTGGTGGCCGAAGGATCTGTCCTGGTCCGAGGAATATCAGCGGCAGCTTATGGATATTGCCTATGGCGTTACACGTAGGGCCTAGGTACCTAAACATCTTCGCCTAGGAAAAGATGTCTTGCCTAAAAAATAGCGGCAGCCAAGTCACCGGAGACGACTCGCGCGCGCAGCGAAAGCC
>JBOHVR010000824.1:0-7427 GCA_050735755.1 Binatia bacterium | reverse complement strand
GCTCAGCAGAACGGAAAATCATCAACAATATCAAGTCCCGGCCGTTTGTCCTGAGCACCGTCGAAGGACTCCGAGAGGGTTTTTTCACCAACCTGCTAGTTAGCTCTGCGCAAGGCTTCGAGTTTTCTCAGAAAGCCGATCTCTCACAGTCGGACAAGCCTGCACAGTCCCGTCCGCCGCAGGACAAATTCGTCATTTTGGGGGGTGTCTTTGACTCTGCCGCAGCCCGCGAGGTCAAAAAACAGTGGAGAATTCGCCATGAGCCTTTTGGCCCAACGCTTGCTTAGCTTCTTGGAGCCACAGGGAGAGATACGCAATGAATCCCACGGTCAAAAGACAAAGGAAGCTAGGCGAAAGCTGCGCATTCAACGGCGCGATGCTAGCACTTCTTATGGGCGTTTGGCTCCCTGCCTCAATTTTCGCCGGAGAGCCGACGGATCAGTTACGCGCCACTGTAAACAGCATTCGAACCGCGCTGAAAGGGAACCCGGGGTCTGAGTCCAGCATGAGAGTACGCCGGGATCAAATCCGCCGGCTGATTGATTCCCGATTTGATTTTAGTGAAATTGCGAGACGTTCGCTAGGCTCTCATTGGAAGTCGTTATCGCCGCATGAACAACACGAATTTGTGGAGGCATTTAAGGGGCTTCTCGAGATGGCCTATGTGGCCCTAATCGAATCGCAAGGCGGCGGTAAGATCCTCTACCAGCGCGAGGCGCGCGAGGCCGAGAGCGCTCAGGTGAACACAACGATAGTGACGAGAAAGGGCGAAGGATTTTCCGTTGATTACAGGATGCGTTTGTTAGATGGCGCGTGGAAAATCTATGATGTCGTAATCGGGAATATCAGCGTGGTCAATAACTACCGCTCGCAGTTTAGCCGTGTCATTGCCAAGTCTTCTTATGGGGAACTTCTGGACAAGCTGAAGGAAAAGCAATCTCAGGCATCAGTCATGAAATGGGGCGGCAAGGAACAGTCGGTTTCAGCCCGAAAAAACATGCTCGATGAATCAACGCCGCTCATCATCATCGGCCTCATCGGCGCGTCCAACGATGGACAATTTTTTCCCGGCTCCTCGCGCTAGCGTCCGGTCTCGCAAGTTCGCTTAAAAACTCCACCGGCGACAGCCTTCGCATCCGCCTGTGAAAGGGGGGATGAGGGGGGACTGGCTCTCCCGGCAGGCACGAAATCCCCCTGACCCTCCTTTGCTCAGCTTTGCTAAAGTGGAGCATCCTGACAAGGCCATAAACGGAACTTTCACGCACGAGTTATTCGCAGAATTGCCCCCCCTATATTTATTTTAAGGCAGGTTGAAAACCTTCTTGTAAACCGCGGCGACCTCATTGAGTCTTTCGGCCATGGCGGGATCGTTTACAACGAGCTTGACGTCAGGCATTGCGTAGATTGTGGGAATCTTCGGTCTGCTCGGAGTCTTACCCTGAGCCCCCAACACTCTCTGCCCTTCTTCGGAAATCATGAAGTCAACAAATAACCTGGCCGCGTTCGGATGCGGCGCCCGAGCGGCGACGCCGATCGGGAGGAGATTAACAGTAGTGGGATTGGGCGCCACCCACTCGGTGGGCGCTCCCTTTTTCTTGAGATCCACCATATTATCGGGGCGAGTGTTGATCAAAATTCCGAATTCGCCGGCGGCGACGAGATCCGCAAGCAACGTCTGGCCGCTGCGGAAATGAATGTCCTGCGTCGCCAGTTTTTTCATGAAGGCCATGCCTTTTTCTTTTCCCATCACCTTCAACAACCCGTCGAACCATACGTACTGCTTGTCGTCCAGCCCCATTTTCCCCTTCCATTTGGGGTTCAAGAGGTCTTCGTAGTTGCGCGGCGCCTCCTTAGGGTTTACCAGCTTGCTATTGTAGCCGATGACGTTTAGCTGCTGGTAGACGGCCGTCCAGCGGCCTTCCGGGTCGCGAAAATCCATGGGGATACCAGCCACCTCGGGCGAGATGTACTTGGCCATAATGCCTTTTTGTGCGAGCACATAAACCGTAAAGATATTTCCCTGGATCACATCCGCGGTATGCCTCCCGGCCTGAGCCTCGGTCAGAATTCTTTGCAGCAGTGCTGCGCTGCGGGTCGTGTAATTCTTGGGACTTAGGAAAGGATATTTCTTTTTAAATGCTCCGAAGACGCCATTGACGTCGGGAGTATTCATCGAGGTGTAGAGCATTAGGGTGCCTTCCTTCTTTGCTCCCTCGATGACTTCAGGACTGGCTGCGAGGATTGGCGTTGAATTCAGATATAGAATCCAGGCGATGATCAAGCAAAAGGCGAGTCTCTTTACCATAACTTTCGGATCTCCTTTGTATTTGGCCCGATTGGGGCGGAGCTTTTACCGTACTGCGCGTTCTTACACTTCAGCATGTTCTTCGCATTTTCATTCGGCGTTTTTAAGTGAGAACCGGCCACGATTCCAACAGCTTCCCATATCCATGGATAGAATACTTACATCCGAGAAGCGATAGGATATGCCACATCATGGCCGGATTGCTGGCGATGACAGGCAAATGCAGCTCAGTTTCCATCTTCTCGATAATGGGCAAGGGATTAAAAGGCGCGCCCTGAAAGTAAATGGTATCCGCGCCGGGTGCTTCTCCGATGGTTCTCTCAACGGTTGCAAAAATTTCTTCCGGGCCCGTCTTCGGCCCGGAACCGAGGGCCGGATCCTTGTGAGCTGGGCATGCGAGGACAGTGAAGCCGCCGTGAGTCAGGTAATCCTGCAGCATGGAATTCATTTTCACGTCGAATGGGGTTAACACGATCAAGTTCTTGGCGCCGATTGCCTTAAGAGCGGTGGCGGCGGCAGAAGGAGCGGTGGTTACAGAAATGCCGATTGCCTTGCTTACCGCGGCTTCAAGCTGGGGATTCAAAATCGCCAGCGGCGCGCTGGTAATAACCAGTCCTTGCAGCTTGTGGCGCGCGACGAGTTCAGCGCTGCGCTCCTTAATGGGCACGGTCGTACCGGCGAGTTGATAGCGCGACGTGTGGGGAAATTCCATACCGTCGCATACCACCTCGATCTCATCCGGAAGGGCAGCCCGGAGCATCTCGAAGTGAGCTCCGCCGGCGGTATGCGGAGTGAGAATTCCGATGCGGACCTTTTTAGCAGCAGCCATTCGAGTCTCAATTTGCTTTGGGAAATCCCAACGCTTCCACCATCTTCTTCAGGTAGTCATCTAACTTCCCATAGTGGTTCCAGTCGATGACGGAGAGTTTTTTTCCTTTAGTTAACTTCTCCTGCTCGGAGCCCGGAGAAAAAACAGACGCGCCGATCGGCCACTCCTTGTCCATGATGTCTTGACCCTCCACTGACGCCATGAACTCCAGCCAGAGAAGCCCCGCATACGGATAGTCGGCGGTATTGAGAACCGCGTTACCTTCATGGAGACGCGTGGGAACGGGCTCGACAATTTTCATTCCCAGCGCGCCGATTTTGTCTTTCTCCTGCGCGCGCTTGACGGCGCCGAGATTCGGTCCTAGAAAGAGCGGGTACTCTCCGTTGGCTACCGAAGCGATGATTCTTGTATGCCCGCGCCCGTAGATCGGTGCCTGTGCCGCGATTTTTTTGGCGAAACCCGCCGTTTTCTCAACGCCCCAAGCGGGGACCAGCATGGCGAATGGCAAGGGACGAATATCGGCAGCGAACTTCTTTCCCTTGAACTCAGGCTTGAGAAAATCCTCCCATTTGGCGGGAACCTTATCTTCCGGAAGGAGTTTTTTGTTGTAAGCGATGACCGTCATGTTGCTGCTAATCGTGACCACATTTCGCACTCTGGGATCAACGAGAGCTGTCGGCATATTGAGGATTTTGTGCTCCGCCATGCCAAGAAGATCGAACTTTTTCTCGTAAGGAAGATACTCTTCGTACATATCTGTGTAGACGCGGTTGACATCCCATCCTTTGGCTGCGCCCGCTTTGATCTCAAGGAGAAAACGCTGGTTTTCTTCGATTGAGCCGAGCTCTTGCAGGCGTAGATCGATGAAAGGGTATTTCTTTTTGAAAGCTGCCGTCATCGCCTTGTTCACGTCCGGATCGAGTGTGCTGGCAACGCGCAGTCTCCCCTCCTTCTTGGCCTTCGCGACGATCTCGTCGTGGCTGGTTTCGAAAATGTAGCCTTTCGCCTCCGCCGCTTTCTTGGCTTTAAGCAGTTCAGCGCCCGGTGAAGCGGCAGGAACCGTGGAAGTCATAACCGCGCAAGCCAGCGCAGCCAATAGTACCGCACGAAACACCTTCACTGTCTTCAGATGAATCGTCATAAGTCCTCTCCTATGGTTTTGCCAAATTTCCTATCTGAAACCCTCCTTACTTAAATCGATCGCTGCAGCCTTGTCAAGAAACGCGGTTTGTTATAACTCCGAATCCTATTACCGTTTCTAGGACAAGGTCTCAAGAGCGGGTTTACAGTTAGGAGTTTCTTCCCGAGCGGACACCCGAAAGCTGGAACCAGAAACAGATTCCGATGTCAGAGAGAGTGTAAATGTCAGATACCTCCGCTAACGTTGCTACTCTTTTCAACCCGCATCGCATTGCCTTGGTCGGCGCCTCGCCCAAGAGTAATTTTTTCCGCCGGGTTCTTTCCAACTTGCGTCTGCTCGGGTTTGGGGATGAACGGATATTTTTGGTCAATCCCAACTATTCCGCGATTGAGGGCCGGCGATGTTATTCGACCCTTGATCGTATACCGGAAACGATCGATGTGGCGATGGTCCTTACGCCAAAGACCACGGTTCCGACGGTGGTGCGCGAGGCTGTGTCGGCCGGCATTAAGGGCGCGGTCGTGCTGGCTTCAGGCTTTGCCGAAACCGGCCCCGACGGGGCCGAATTGCAAAAACAAATCACTTCGATCGCTTGCGATCATGCGGTGGTTTGCGGCCCGAACACCATGGGGCTGGCATCGTTTCCCAATCGGCTAGCTCTATTTTCGGGAGAGCTGCCTGCGAGCGTCTGCGCGGGGCCTCTGAGCGCGGTTTTTCAGAGCGGCGGTATGCTCAACGTGTTTCTCCAAGTTTGCGCCTACCGCAGGATCGGCATGAGCCGGCTCGTCGTTACAGGGAACGAAGCCGTCCTGACCTTAGCAGATTACTTGAGTTTTTATGCTGAAGATCCTGACACCCAATGGGTTGCCATCCATGTCGAATCGATTCGGGACGGCGATAAGCTGCGCCGCGCGCTTCACCGCTGTCGGGAAAACCAAAAACCGGTGGTCGCTTTGCTCGTGGGCAAATCGGCGCGCGCCCGCCAGACCGTGCAGGCGCACTCCGGAAACCTGGTTGCCAGCTCAAAATGGGAGGAGGCATTGAAGGGATACGGCGTGATGGTCGTGAACAATCTCGACGAGATGGTCAACGTCTGCAGTTTATTGGCGCACTTGAGCTTGGAGCGCCTGTCAAAGGGAGTGCAACTTGCCACAGTTTCCGGTGGGGATTGTAGTTGGTTATCGGACCTTGCCGATACTGCCGGCGTTGAGCTGCCCAGTCTGTCGGAAGGTATTCGCGACGCCTTGAAGCCGATCCTGCGCAAGGAACGGTTCATCGACAATCCGCTTGACGTGGGCGGATTGCCGCGCAGCGGCGACGACCGTTTTGAACGAACTATCGACGCCGTTTGCCAGAGCCCGGGATTCTCCATGATCGCTTTGCGCTTGAATTATCCCAGCCCCTGTACGGAAACGGCAGCGATGCCGTACCGCATAGCCGCGAAGACGGCGCGTCGCCACGGCAAGCAACCGGTTTTTCTAACCCGGGCCTCCGAAGCCTTGGGTGACGATTGGATGGAGTGCTTTGCCAATTTGAAAGCGCCGTTTCTTCTGGAATACGAAAAAGGCTTGCGCGCGATCAGGATAGTTCAGGATTACTGCGGGGCGCGCGAGGGGATGGAAACTGAACCGGCCGAGCAACCCAACGACCCTGCTGTATCTTGGCTCTTCGCCAAAAGTGGAAGTTTGACTTTTTGGCAGGCTATAGAACTACTCGATTATTATAAGATTCCTGTGGTGCAATCGAAAACGGCCAGCTCGCCAGATGATGCGATCGCCACGGCCCATTCCCTGGGATTCCCCGTAGCCTTGAAGGTTGATTCTAAGGAAATTGCGCACAAGACGGAGATTGGAGGGGTCGCGTTAAGTCTAGACACAGACGAAGAAGTCCGCCGGGCTTATGGAACGATCGTGAAAAATATAGAAGATAAAGTTTCCAGCTCATTCTCGATGATACTTCAACCAATGGTTCAGAATGGAGTCGAGGTGCTCTTAGGGGTCGTTAATGATCCGGAAGTCGGGCCGCTCATCGTCGTGGCCTTAGGAGGCATCTTTACGGAAGTACTGCGCGACTCCGCCGTGCGACCGGTACCGGTTTCGCAGGTGGAAGCCCGCCGCATGATTATGTCTCTCAAAGGCAAGGATTTGCTGTTAGGCGCCCGCGGCAGGCCTGAAGCCGATGTTGAAGAATTAACACAGGTAGTCCATCAGCTCTCTTTGCTCGGACGTGATTGCTCGGATCGACTTCAAGAGCTGGACTTAAACCCGGTTATCGTTTTGCCTAAAGGACAAGGATTAAAAGTGGTCGACGCGCTGGTTGTGCTGAAGGATTGATATGCCGTCATGGGCAAGATCACACACATCAAGCCCGAGTGTGGTTCCTCAAGCGGCAAACTAAAAAAAGACGAGGGCCACCATCCGCTCCATTAACTGACCTTCTCATCCTGTTTCGACCAACACTCGTTCAGGTTTTTATTGCCGCTACGCTGAGTTTCGTTTCGGGCAGATGGAGCAAGAGTCCCAAGCCGAGGCGGCCGGGCCCGGCTATCCGTAAGATTTGCTCTTGTTGGGCAGAGAACTTCCTTTGCCGCGAACTCAAGGAGGGCGGCTGTGAGACCGGTTTACTTTCTGGCAAATACTTGAGTCGTGAAAGTCAGGCCCGGGCGGTCTAAAATTCAAGTTTCGACTGACACTGGCATCCGTTGATTTGCTCATGGTAAGCTCATGCCCATGACTCCTCAGATCTCTCCTGTTGTGCGATCCGACTTGGTCCCAACGGACAGGCTGCGTGTTGGGATCAACTATGGAAACATCCTCCTCGCGGCTCGAGATCCCACGAGCGGAGATTTTCGCGGTGTGGCGGTCGATTTGGCGCGAGAGCTGGCTCAGCGAGTGGGGGTGCCCGTAGAATGGGTCGGCTATGACGCCGCTGGAAAGATGGCCGACGCGGCGAAGACCGGTGCTTGGGAGGTCGCGTTTCTCGGAGCCGAACCCGAGCGCGCGAATGAGATCACCTTCACCGCCCCTTATCTAGAGATCGAAGCTACGTATCTGGTGCCGGGCGGGTCGCAGCTGCGCACGATCGCGGACGTGGACCGCGAGGAAGTGCGCATCGCCGTATCTGCCAAGAGCGCCTATGACCTGTTCTTGAGC